>JAQYWP010000627.1 GCA_029379285.1 Rhizonema sp. PD38 | reverse complement strand
AAATTAACTGGATAATGAATCTGTTTGAGGAGCGATCGCACCTGCGGTGACTGCTGCCGTGGCTTGCCGTGGGCTGCCGTGACTACTGCCGTGGCTGGGAGGCGCTTGCTGCGTAAGGACGCCGTGATGCCGTGGCGCTGCCGTGGCTGTTTTTGGAGGATTTTTGGCACTTGGCTAAGCGGAAGGGCATCATGCCAGTAGTCTTCACCACTCGGATTTTGACCATGCACGAGTGCCATCAAATTTAAGATAATTTGATGTAACTAATTCAGTCAAGCTAATAATCAAAATAACATCATCAAGTCCTGCTAACCTATCAGCTTTTTTCATATCCCTTAATGTTTTGGGTTCCTTGGACTTAACTGCGTTGAAGTAATCGAGTACCTGTTTCGCTCTTTCTGAAAGTGAGCAAGGTTTTGTAATTTCAGCAACTACAGTAGGAGAATCGAGCTTAAGATTAACTACATCACCTACGCTTTCTTCCGGGAATCCTACTTCAAACGTTCTACTATCTCGGTCATATCCTGAGAGGTTGGGTAATTTTTTCGCCGGAAACCATTCGTTGACTCCGCCATGATAGACAGCACGATTAACCTCTGATTTTCTGATAATGTCTTCTACTTCATCAGTACTTAATTTTTGATTCTTAGGGATGAATTGAGTTGCCATTAATGCTCCTAATGCCGCAATATTCTTAGAGCTAATTAAAGCAATAGGAACGAACTGCGAACGCACTCCGCCGCTAATACCTAAATCGTCAACGTGAGCATTCTGAGCTACTATCCAAATTCTCAATCCAATCGAATCACCAGCACTAGCATATCCAATAAGCTTGTCCTTCAGCCAGTCGCTTTCTTTGCCTAATTTAAATTTAGAAGAAATGAGAGTGGATTCATCAAAAATAAGTAGTTTATCACCTGGTATTGCCTCAAATTGTCTAACCGATTCTTTTACCCATTCAATGCAACTAGAAGGAGTCATTACACGAGAGTCAGCTCGTCTGATGAAGTCAACTCCATTGGAAAAGTAGCCAGTTTCTTTGAGGTCATTTTTGGGGTCAATGTAGAAAGTTGTGATTTCTGGATGGTGTTCCTTGATCGAAGAAATCGCATTACTAATCAAAATCCCCTTACCTGCCCCAGGAACCCCAACAATGAGGTGACTTGTAGCATCTCGCCCCATTCGTCCTACCAAGTCGAATTCAAGGGGTGTTGGAGGTACATATACCTGAACATCCATATCTGTCAGTTTTTTAGCAGTCGTTCCAAAAGCTTTTAATTTGGTTTCCTCTCCTATCCTCTGCTCTGGTTGTTTGCCAAAAATAACGTCACTGCTTATAGTCTTTGGTTTTGGAATATCAATAAATTCAGGACGCTTCTGTTGAATTGTAGTCACCTGTAGAGCATTGATGCGGATATCCAGTTCAATGTCCTTAAGATGGTCGTGCATTGCCTCAGCAGAGGGTATCGCTTTGTATCTGGTAAACACTTGCTGAATCCAGCGATAAGCATGGAAGCGTTTACCAGTTTCAACTTGTGTAAGGTACTGGGCAACAGTTTCAAACTTATCGTGAAGGCACGCGTACTCCATGCGATCGCGTGCTTCTAAGAATTTCAATGTTTCAACGTCATGGTTAACGCTGTAATGTCCTCTGGCAACGCTATCCCCCATTGCTGAAAGGAACTCAAAGAAGTTTCCACGCACTAAGGGTAGAGGAGCAAACTGCTTTGTTTGGTGGTAGTCCTTGACCAACGTCCAGATATACGCTGCACTAGCTACCGCGCCTCCAGCTAAAGCAAAGGGATTAACGGCATTCAAAACAAGCCCTGTTGCCGCAACAGCAAGGGTTATTACTTTCGCTGCATCAACCTCTGATTCTATAGTTCGCGCTGATTCCCATAGCTGATCTCGTCGTTCTTGTAGCCAAGATCCAACATTGCCAGCTTCTAAATGCTCGATATTTGGGTAGCGATCGCGCATCCCTGCCGTCTCTTTTGTGGTCAATTGTGGAATTGAATCTGTTTTCTGTGGTTCTGGTGCGTCGTAATTTAGAAAGTCCATATCGTAATAGCTAATACTTAGACAAGCTACTAACTAGTTTTAGGGGCTTATTTTTCAATCTTTAGTCAGTCGCCAAATTGCAAACCCCATTTCACCAGCCAGCATTGTAGAGATATTGAACAGCGTGCAAAGGATGATAGTTATCGGTTCGTGATATTGCAATGGGTTGCGTGCTGCAAAAGTCGTAATGATGTCAAAACTCCACAGAGCTAGAGCCACAAATCCAGCAGTTGAGTGCGCTCTCATTCCAGATTTTTTGTAGTCATTCCAAAGTGCTTCTGCTAAGTCAATCTTGCCTGCTGGCTTAGCTTCTAAGTCATACTGCTGCACATCAAGTAACTCACGTCTGGCATTATCTGGCGTCTTGCCGTGTAGACTGTAAGCCTCAATAACTTGGATACCTACTGCAATAAGAAAAGCTAGGTAAAAGAAGGGATTTAGAACTACTAATACCCACCCCCACCAACCGATCCAAGTGCGCTCAAACCAGGGTAATAAAGCGGTTTGAGCGAATAATGTCTGCCAGATGCTATCAGTCGATATTGCACACCCTAAAAGGAACATTACACCTCCTACTACTGCCCTTCCTGCGCCTCCGTGTGCGACAAACTGAGCAACAATTGCAGCTGCAAAACGGAACGGTAAGCCGATGATGAACACCAACCACTTTGCAATAAAGTCGAGAATCTGCCCTAGTGAACGCGGTTTGTTCTCTCTTTCTGCCTTACTTCCGCCAGGTGAGTTTGAGGAATTTCCAGAAGCTGACATTACAAAACCTCCAATTTAGTTGTAGGTACACGCATCCAAGTAACGATGCTTCCAGTACCACTGCCTGTTTTCAATCCGCCCAATACACTTACCAGCAGCATCATAGACGTACACAACAGAGTCACTCCATCCCGCTGTATCGGGTTTTGGGTCACGCTTTACATTGTCTAGATACCGCCGTATTTTCAACTTTGTAGCAGTGGGTAAAACCCCAGTTTTTTGCAAGGTATCAGCTGTTTTACCTCGTGCAATAATGCGATCGCGCTCCGTCTGTTCCGAGATGTTGATTTGGGAACGCGCTATCTCTGAGCGTGCCTTCAATTTGGCAAGTGCTGTGTAGCTGTTGAATTGTCCGGGTAGTTGATACAGCAGCGGTATAGCAATGATTGCTCCTCCCAAAAGCCCTAATCCTATTTGTTTCTGGTACATATTGATAAGTGCTCTTTTGTTGAACCGGGCTGCGGTTGTTGAAGGGCGTGTCAGTGAAGTAAGAAGGATTTACGCTTAACGAGCGTGCCATTCCACCCTTCCTAGGCGATCGCTGTCCATCACTGTGTAAAACCTTCGCGTATTGGTTTAACTGCATCAACAAATTGCATTTGATTACGAGAAAGGTTCTTCCATGCGCCTCTAGCTGTGCGGAAAGTGAATATTTTACTACCGCGAGTATTGATTGTTGTATGACTAAAAATTAATAGCTGCTTGTGGTATCGATATTGTTTATTACGTTCAAGTAAAACAGCTATCTTACCATTGACGCGAGGTCGGTCGGGGGAAATTTCTCTGGCGAGAAACGCGATAATTGTTGCTTCTTGCGTTTCTACTGCCTCTTGCTGAATTTTTAGTTGAACTTTTGCTATTGGCATAATCAGTTATGTAGCAGTTGTTGCTTTCTTGGTTTACTTTGATTGCAGTTTCATCCATTTTTAAATTGTGGTTATCACTGTTAAACTTAATTTGATGCAGTTGATAAGTCCGAATCCCCACCGTGGTAAAAAAACTGCCGATAGCGCAACACAAAACTACAAGTAAAAGAGTAGAATTGCGTTTTAATCGAGGGTTAAATGATTTGTCTAACAGCCCCTCAAGTTTTTCATAATCGCTTAATTCTTGGTTCATGATACACCCCTATTATTACTATTCTCAGATGTGTTTCAAGGGATGACTGAGCAGCTTTCTTGTATCACTTTTTGATACTGGTGTGTACTTTGGTTTAGGGTTTTGTTTGTGTTCTGTAAGAGTTGTATTGATGCTGTAAATAAAAGTCGTAGCGGCAATCGCTACCAATCCTGCTTTCACAAACCAGTCAGCTTTACGAGTCAAGATAAAAGTTGCTGGGATTAGGATTATCATGGCAACTCTCAGGTAAACGTTAACCGCTTTTCTTAAAGGTGACTTCCACAGGAATTCTAAATGTACAATTTGATGGGCAGTTATTGATAATCCAACGGTGTCGCGTATGGGAATCTCATTTTTGAGGTGATTGTAGTTCATATGGTGGCAGTGACGACTCCGCCGCCAGGGAAATAGGCAACAGCGATTCTGAGTTAACTGTCTGCATCGTCGAGACTTCTCTTTCCACCCAGGAGATTTGATGTATTCTGTATATTCAACGGAATGCCACCCCATAAAACCTCCAGTTTCGCAATCGCTTCCAACACCTCTTGGGGTTGGGGTGGTTCCTGATTTACCTTTGATTCTATTCTTTTAATATCTGTAATCAGTGTGGACACCTTATTATCGTCCGCTTCATCCAACGCTCCACACTTGATTGTGTTTAGTAGCTCAAGGGCTTGTGCAACATGATTAAATGCCAACCTTGCTCTTTTTAACGGCTCCGAACCCTTAACTTCCTTAGCTTTTTTTATCAAACCTTTCGCTTGATCCAGTTGATGGTATCCTTGAGCTACAAATTCTGTTCCTTGATAAGCTGGGTGAGTCACTATTTTTTCCCTTTCAGCCATTGATAGGCACCAACACCAACCATACCTAACCCGATCGCGCCGGGGATGATCACTGGAGACGCCAGCAAGGCGATCGCTGTTAGTGATCCACTAGCAAGAGTGGTTATTGTCCCTAGCCCTGTGTAGTACACAACTTCATGGAATATATGCATTTGAAATCCCTCATGACGCAGATATATTAATGCGAAATACCGAAAATCAGATAAAGCTAAGTTGTAGAGGAGCCAATAAAAGCATTCACTAGTACCTCTAAATCCTGCGCTTGCTGTTCTCTCTTTCGCTGAGAAATCAAACTTTGCTCCATCAAGGTTTTCGCTAATTTTCCCGTTTTTGAAGAGCGAGTTTTTGCTCTATCGACCAGCGCTTTCTGTAATTCCTGAATTTGTGAACCTAGATTTTGCTCTTTTTGCTTTAAATACACTGCCCAAGTTTCGTTGTGAGCGTCTTCAAAGGACTCAATTTCTTGTAGAGCTACATGAATCCCGTAGAACTTACAGAATTCCACTTTCTGTATTGTGAGAGCCTCCAAAATACCAAATTCGATAGCGTCTGCTGACAACGAGAGCAGAAGTAATCACGGAAGCAGCTAGACTTTTTAACATATGTTTATTTTTTGAAAGGTTGGCACTATTGCGGTGTCAACTTTTTCTATGTGGTCAGCGCTAATATACAATACCTTTTTGACTTACGAACTGTACAAAAAGAACATTAGAGTGATCCATAAAAATAAATGCCCAGCCGTATTGGGGAATATTGCGACTACGA
>JAQYWP010000626.1 GCA_029379285.1 Rhizonema sp. PD38 | reverse complement strand
TTCTTAGAGTGTGCGTGTGTTGCACTTGAAAATGCAGGCTATGATCCCCAAACCTACTCTGGTTCAATAGGGGTTTACGCTGGTTCAACTATAAGTAACTATTTATTCAATATTTATTCAAATCCCAACATCAGAGAATTAGTAAGTGATGTGGAAATTAGTTTGGGAAATTACCCCGATTATCTTCCCATGCGCGTTTCTTTCAAATTAAATTTAACGGGACCAAGTTATGCAATTCAAACTTCGTGTTCCACTTCTTTAGTTGCCGTTCACGTTGCTTGCCAAAGCTTGCTCAATTACGAATGTGATATAGCTTTGGCCGGTGGCATTTCTATATTGAATGTGCAACCAAAAAGTGGTTATCTCTATCAAGAAGATGGAGTTTTATCTCCAGACGGACACTGCCGTGCCTTTGATGCTAAAGCAAAAGGAACTATTTTTGGTAGCGGTGTCGGAATTGTGGTTCTCAAGAGGTTAAAGGATGCTCTTGCTGATGGCGACTGTATTCATGCGGTGATTAAAGGTTCTGCTGTCAACAATGACGGTTCATTAAAAGCTGGATTTACAGCACCCAGTGTAGAACGTCAAGCGGATGTCATTGCAGAAGCGATCGCTGCTGCTGGAGTCGAAGCCGAGACTATCACTTACGTAGAAACTCATGGGACAGGAACACCTCTAGGCGATCCTATAGAAATTAAAGCTCTGACAAAAGCTTTTCGTACCACTACACGGAAGCAGGGCTTCTGTGCTATCGGTTCGGTGAAAACCAATGTTGGACATCTGGATGCGGCTGCTGGAATCGCGGGCTTAATTAAAACAATTTTGGCTCTCAAACACAAACAAAAACCACCTAGCTTACATTTTGAGGAGCCCAATCCCCAGATTGACTTTGCTAACAGTCCCTTCTATGTCAACAACACACTTGCAGAATGGACAACGGGCAAAGTTCCTCGTCGGGCTGGAATTACTTCTCTTGGTTTTGGTGGTACTAACGCCCATGTGATTCTTGAAGAAGCTCCTCCCATGGAAGCGTCTCACTCTGGGCGAACCTATAAATTGTTAATGCTGTCTGCCAAAACTAGCTCTGCTTTAGAAACTGCCACAGTAAATTTGGTAAATTCTCTTCAGCAGTATCCCGAGCTAAACCTGGCTGATGTAGCATACACTCTTGCTGTGGGACGTCAGACTTTTAATCATCGTCGAATACTAGTGTGTGAGACAATTGATGATGCGGTTAAGGCACTGCATCCTCTTGAGCCTCAACAAGTTTTCACCCACTACCAGCAGCCCTGTAATCACCCTGTCATATTTATGTTTCCTGGACAAGGGGCACAATATGTGAATATGGCTCGGGAATTGTACCAGAGCGAACCCAAATTTACTGAGGAAGTTGATCGCTGCTGTTTAATGCTAAGACCATTCTTGGGGCTAGATTTACGAAAGATTCTCTATCCAAGTGAAGCACAAATTGAAACAGCTACAGAGCAATTAAAACAAACTTCTATTACCCAGCCTGTGCTTTTTGTCATTGAGTATGCGCTGTCCAAATTATGGATGGCTTGGGGCGTGCGCCCAGAAGCGATGATCGGTCACAGCATTGGGGAATATGTCGCAGCAACTCTTGCTGGAGTTTTCTCTCTCAAAGATGCTTTAGCGTTAGTAGCTCAAAGAGGACGACTGATGCAGCAACTTCCAAAAGGTGCTATGCTTTCCGTTCAACTTTCGGAACAAGAGGTGCAGCCTCTGCTGGGAAAAGAGCTTTCTCTTGGGGGAATCAATGGTCCCTCCTTATGTGTTGTTTCCGGTTCAACAGACGTTATCGATAAATTGCAGCAGCAACTACTTGAAAAAGACGTAGGCTGTCGAAAGCTGCATACATCTCATGCCTTTCATTCCCAGATGATGGATTCCATCATTGAACCTTATACACAATATATACAAAAAGTCAAGCTTAATTCTCCTCAAATTCCATTAATCTCCAACGTCACTGGCACTTGGATGACCGCAGCACAAGCAACAGACCCTCACTATTGGGCAAAGCATCTGCGACAAACTGTGCGTTTTAGCGAAGGGATAACTCAATTGCTCAAAGAACCAGAGCGCATCTTGCTAGAGGTCGGTCCAGGAAGGACATTAAGTACCTTCGCACTTACGCATCATCCTTTGGAACCAGTTGTGCTGACATCACTTCGCCATCCTCAGAAGCAACAATCGGATGTAGCATTTTTACTTAATACTTTAGGTAAACTTTGGCTTTTTGGCATTAAAATTGACTGGTCTGGTTTTTATGCTAACGAACAACGTTATCGCATCCCCTTACCGACGTATCCATTTGAACGTCAACGTTACTGGATTGAGCGACAAGCACAGCCACTTGGTGTCCACGCCACGCAAGTTTCATTGAGTAAAAAGCCGGACATTGCTGACTGGTTTTACTTACCTTTGTGGAAGCAATCTGCACCTCTAAATCTGCTCGATAAAGGAGATTTGGCAGAGCAAGAGTTATGCACGCTTGTGTTTATTGATCAGTGCGGTTTGGGTTCTCAATTGGTGAAAAAACTCGAACATCTGAGCAGCAGCAAAGCTATCCTTGTGAAGGTAGGGTCAGAGTTCTCCAAACTCAGCGATCGCCTATATACCCTTAATCCAAGACAAAGTCATGATTACGATGCGTTGCTCAATGAACTGGGCGTACTGAACTTGATCCCCAATACAATTGTTCATTTATGGAGTGTCACTCCGGACAAGCACGCAGAATCAGAACTGAAATGGTTTGACGACGCTCAATATTTGGGATTCTACAGCCTGCTGTTTCTCACCCAGGCACTTGGCAAACAGAATTGGACTGATGAGTTTCATTTCACAGTTGTCTCCAACAACATACAATCAGTAACAGCAGAAGAAATGCTGTGCCCAGACAAAGCGACTGTGCTCGGACCGATTAAGGTTATTCCTCAAGAATATTCCAATATCAGCTGTCGTAGTATTGATGTTACTCTTCCAAGACAAGGAAGTTGGCACGAGGAGAAGCTTGTAGACCATTTGTTGACGGAAGTCATCACTAAATCTTCTGAGTTGGTTATTGCCTACCGTGGTGTCAGTCGTTGGGTACAAACCTTTGAGTCGGTACGATTGGAAGAAGCGAAAGGAAAAACATCGAGATTAAAGAAAGGAGGAGTTTACCTAATTACTGAGGGTCTGGGTAATATTGGACTGATACTGGCGGAGTATTTAGCCCAAACAGTGCAGGCAAAACTGGTCTTGATTGGAGACAAAGGTCTTCCGGAGAAAAATCTGTGGTCACAATGGTTGGCAACTCATGATGACCAGGATGAAATAAGTGACAAAATGAGGAAAGTGCAGGCATTAGAGGTGTTGGGATCTGAGGTTTTAGTTTTGAGTGCGGATGTGGGCAATTTTGAACAGATGCAAAGGGCGATCGCCTTGTGTACTGATTACGTTGGCGACATACATGGTGTCATTTACGCAGCAGAGATTGTCGGCGATAACTCAAACAAATCTATTCAAGAAATTTCTCAAACTGATTGTCAGTGTCAATTTCAATCAAAAGCTCATAGACTATTTGTACTAGACAAAGTTTTGCAAACTAGAGAACTGGACTTTTGTCTGTTGATATCATCTTTATCATCCATTTTGGCAGGGTTAGGGTACGTTGCTTATTCAGCAGCGAACATCTTCCTCGATACTTTTGTCCACAAGCAAAATCAGACAAATCCTATCCCCTGGATCACTATTAATTGGGATCGCTGGCAACTGGGAGAAGAACAAAACACAGTTAATAAAACGACATTGGCTGATTTATTCATAACACCAGAAGAAGGGATAGAAGTTTTTCAACGTATTTTAACAAGTGAGAACATAACTCAAGTTGTTGTCTCCACAGGAAATTTACAAGCTAGGTTTGACCAATGGCTTAAGCTAAAATCTTTAGGTGGTATTGAACAAAGCGCTTCTGCTGGAGATACAAAGGAGAAATTAACATTAACAAATCTTGGTAGAATACTCCATCCCCGACCCAATCTAGAAAATGATTATGTTGCTCCCCGCACTCATGTTGAACAAACCCTTGCCGACATGTGGCGAGAAGTTCTTTGTATTGAGGAGATAGGCATTCATGATGACTTTTTTGAGCTTGGAGGTCACTCACTCTTAGCCGTACACCTCATAACAAAAATTAAGAAACAGTTGGGGCAAAACATTCAAGTATCTACCCTTTTCCAGGAAGCAACTATCAAACATCTAGCAAATATTTTGCACAAGGAGGCTAATCACCAGATCTCGTCACCATTGGTGGCGATACAGCCTCACGGTTATCAGCCTCCACTATTTTTCGTCCATCCCGTGGGTGGGAATATTCTCAGCTACTATGAATTATCGCGTCATTTGGGTTCAGAACAACCATTCTACGGGCTGCAAGCACTTGGACTGAATGGAGAATGTGAACCTTACACCAGAATAGAAGATATGGCGACCCAGTATATTCAAGCACTGCGGGAGATTCAGCAAAATGGTCCATATTTTCTCGGAGGTTGGTCCTTGGGCGGCGTTGTCGCTTTTGAAATGGCAACGCAGTTACTAAGACATGGTGAACAAGTTGCCATGCTTGCCATGCTTGACAGCCCAGCACCAGTTAAGAGCGAGCAAACTGTAAAGATTGATGACGACGACGATGTCAAAATATTAGTTGATTTTGCCATAGATATGGCACGCTCTGCGGGGAAAAACCTATCAGGTTCGGTTGACCAACTTCAGGGACTTACGCTGGACGAGCAATTAAACTATTTTTTGGACCAAGCAAGGATAGCTAACCTCCTACCTCTGGATTTTGAACTTCAACAGCTTCGCTGTCTTCTAAAAGTTTATAAGAGTAATGTACGAGCTTTACATAGCTATACACCACAAGTTTATCCAAACAAAATAGTATACTTTCAAGCTAGTGAGGAATCTCATCAGAAGCATAATCATACTTTAAGTTGGCATAAAATTTCATGTAAACCAATAGAAATTATTACTATTCCTAGTAATCATTACACAATCATTACAAAGCCTCATATCCAAGTTGTGGCAAAGCAGTTGAATATTTTTATTAATGAGGCATAACTTAGAGATAAGGACATAGAAGCCATGATGAGTACAATCGAATCATTTGGAATAAGTACGGGAAAGATAGTTTATAGTAGTGAAGATTGCCAAGATATTCTGAGCCTCTCCGTAAAAGAAACTATAGAGCTATTTAAATCATCTGGGTTTCTTCTTTTTCGAGGTTTCGGGGTTAGTCACGAGCAGATGAAAGCTTTTGCAAAACAATTTAGTTCTAAATTCATTCAAGATTATACAAGGCCTCAAGTTGATTCAGATCAGTTTGTCCACTTTGTAGATGCGGGAATGGATAATTGTCTTCCTCATAGTGAACACGCTTATTCTCCTTTTCGACCGGATGTGATTTGGTTTTGCTGTGCTGTCCCAGCAGCAGAGGGTGGTGAGACTTTATTTTGGGATGGCGTTCGAGTTTGGGAGGAACTTAGTCAAGAGTCAAAAC
>JAQYWP010000625.1 GCA_029379285.1 Rhizonema sp. PD38 | reverse complement strand
CCTATTGGACTTGGGATGTGACACTTCCACTCGCCAAAACGTTCAACAGAGCGATCACGCGTGGACTCAGAACCAGAAATGCTGGTGGCGGAGGCTCAAACTCGGGCAAATATAGCTGATGTTAAGAATGGTTTGTGGAACGGTATTTTATAGCTAGTATTGTAATTAAAAAAGAATTGTCATTTCTGGTCAATCCCAAATCCAAAATGTCATCACCCTCTATTTTTCGCCTATCTCCTTTGATTCGGATTACACTTTTGAGTTTGTACGTGGCACTGACTTCCCCACTACCGTTTCTGTCGCAAGTTACAGCTGCACCAGTACCACCAGCATTGTTATGGGTAGGTATTAGCATTGGTTTAGTTGCTCTGTATGCAGCGTTAAGCGAACGAGTGATTGTCGATGACCAAGGAATTCAAGTCACTTATCCTGCTTGGGTTCCGCGTTTTTTCCGTAAAGGTTGGTTGTTACCTTGGTCGGAAGTCAAAGAATTGAAACCCCGCACTACCGGTCAAGGAGGGCTAGTTTATTATTTCTTAAGTAAGGACGAGAAAGCTTATTTACTACCAATGCGTATAGTAGGATTTACTCAATTAGTCAGGTTAGTACAGGAAAAAACGGGGATTGATACTACAAATGTGTACCCACTAGCACAGCCGTGGATGTATTTAATTTTACTAGCATTTACGCTGTTGCTGCTATTGGTAGATGGTTGGACGATTGCCACCGCAGTGGCGCAAGGTAATTTAATCTAAAACCTCACAGAAAATTGGATAATTTCACTACCCAAGCCCAATTACGGCTAGAGCAAGTTAATTTATTTACCAAGCTGAAAACTCAGGCAAAGGAAAACTTACAAGGTTACCCCATATTACAGGATATTTCCTTTGAGGTAAATCGAGGCGATCGCATTGTGATTGTCGGACCCTCTGGTGCTGGAAAAACTCAATTATTACGTCTTCTCAATCGTTTAAGTGAACCCAGCACCGGGAAAATTTATCTGGAAAATCAGGAGTACAACCAAATTCCCGTTTTGCAAGTGCGAGCTTCTGTGACACTAGTATCGCAAGAGTCTAAGCTATTGGGAATGACAGTGCAAGAAGCTTTAGCTTATCCCTTAGTTTTGCGCAGGTTACCTCAACAGACGATCCAGCAGCGCGTAACTCACTGGATAGAACAGTTACAGATTCCAAATGATTGGTTGGGACGAACCGAAGTTCAACTTTCTGCCGGACAAAGACAGTTGGTGGCGATCGCACGCGCCATAGTTATCCAACCGAAAATTTTATTATTGGATGAACCTACTTCAGCTTTAGATCCTAGTACAACTTCCCATATTTTACAGATTTTAACCCAACTGACTCAAAATCAAGACATGACAATCTTGATGGTAAATCAGCAGTTAGATCTGGCTCAGAAATTTTGTACGCGCTTATTGCAGCTAAAGCAGGGTCAGTTATTGCTAGATCAAAGAGCGTCTTTTATAAACTGGATTAGCTTACAAGAAAACTTAATGCAAGCACAAGAGGATAATGAATTTTAGGAGACAGGAGTTTTAAAAATTCTCCCCCACTCCTAAACGGGCGGCTTTGACATGCAGATTGGGATTTAACCAGAAATTGTCTGTATTAAACCCGCCCCTACTTTCTCCCCACATTACCTGGGGCTACTTAGAGTCGAACGTTGATTGTTTAATTTCTCTTTAGTTAGTTTTGTTTGTGATCGAGGAATGTTAGCATTCAAAATTTCCATGTTAAACCTGTATCCTACATTGCGGATGGTTTGGATCAAGCTAGGTTGGCGGGGGTCAAGTTCAACTTTTTTCCGCAGCGATAAAACGTGGGTATCAATGGTACGTGGGTTATCAATAGCATCTGGCCAAGCGCGACGGAGTAATTCCGACCTGGACAGAGGCACTCCCCCAGCTTGTGCCAAAACATAGAGTAAACTGAATTCTTGAGGTGTTAAATCAATGAACTCTCCTTGGAAGCGAACGCGACGCTGTACTAAATCGATTTGCAGTGTTCCATAATCCAGATACGCAGGTGCAATGGGTGTGCGCTTGCGACGAATTAATACTTCTACCCTTGCAAGAAACTCTTGCATGCCAAAAGGTTTGGTGAGGTAGTCATCCGCCCCCGCTTTCAAACCTACAACGATATCGGCTTCATTACTACGGGCAGATAGCATTAAGATTAAAGGCTGCTGTTGACAATGCAACCAATTGCAAAATTCAATCCCATCACTATCGGCTAAGTCAGCATCAAGGATGACTAGTGTTGGCTGCTGATTTAAAAACACTTCTCTTGCCTGGTAAATACTTGCGGCTTGATGCACGCGATAGTCCATTTGTTGCAAGTGCCAGCCCAGCAACGACCTCAGATGGGGATTTCCCTCAATGATTTCAATACAAACCGAACCCACGGTGACAAGACCCCTTAGCGTGCATGACTTTCAAGGTAACAAAGCCTATGCCCAAGGTTTTGTTACCGTTGTTACCCCAATTACCTTCTTCTCTATATTTTACCCAAGTCTATGTCAGCAATACGCTTTATTATTCGTAACTATAAGCGCCTAAAGTGCCGCTACGCGGTCAACTATGAAAGAAATTTTCTAAACACAGGCGACCTAAGCTGAATTATAAATCATGCATGCTGATAACTGAAGGCTTTTACACACTTATTATTTAAAACTGAGAGATCACGCGCTCTTAAAATTTCGTTATAATTTAGTTAAAATCTGTTTAAGTTAAATATTTGGCTTTACAAGGAGAGCAATTTACTGATAAATATTGACAATCAGAGCCACTTCTGGCGAGAGAAGATTCTCAACTTTGTATAAATTGGTGCTTTCACCCCTCATTGCCATTAGCCTTTTGGTAGGGATAATAATAACAATAGCTTACTAAGCGATCACATTCCCTGATTTCTGGAATAAGATCGAGCTAGTCTGTAGATGCAAGAAAGGTGTTCCCAAAAGGAGAGAAATTAGTTTTGATTTGATGACAAGCTGAAAGCAAGACTTCACTTTTCAGATTGAATAATTTACAATTCTCATTCTAAACAGATTTCTACAGCAGTTATGCTCCAAGACACACAAACCATCCGCTATTACCAACGGCTCACCGACGCCCTCGTCGAGTTATGGAATCGCGGTTATCGCACCGATGATATGCGGATGTATTTGGACGGGTATCTAGCCGCCCTGAGACATGGCAACACTATTGAGCCATATCTGATTCATCGCTTAGAGGAGGAGGCAACCCGCTACTTGTACGATGGATCAAATTTTGAAATGACTCAGTTACAACCGGATTTCCAAGAGTTTCCCAGTTCCGGTCGTTATTAACAACAGCAAATCACCGCCAATAATTATATCATATGATTTGCCGTGCAGTGAAAGTCGTTTTTAGATATATTTCTTTACAATAACATCCCCTTAGTTCAATGACTGTGGGGATTTTCCTCTATAATGCGTTCATCCCACTCCGTGTGCGGGGTGGGATGAGCTTAAATATCTTCGGAAAGGAGGTGATGGAGTTTCGGAGTTAGATAGGAAACTCGTCATTTTTAATTGGCTCTGTAAATTATGAGGCTAAAGCAACCTCTACCATTTGTTGCAACTCACCTTTTTGGTAAAGTTCAATCATAATGTCGGAACCGCCTAAAAACTCACCATTAACATACACTTGGGGAATTGTTGGCCAGTTGGAATATTCTTTAATTGCTTGACGGAGTTCGGGATCTTCTAAAATATCAACAGTGTGGAAGGGTACTCCCAACGTATTCAAAATTTGTACGACGTTGTTAGAAAAACCACACATGGGCATCAACTTGGTTCCTTTCATAAAGACCAAGATTTTGTTTTGCTTTAACAAGTTGTCAATTCGCTCTTTAGCTTCTGGAGTCATGATTTTTCAATTTCCTAATCTGAGGAGTGAGAATGAGGAGGAAGCGTGCAGTATATTTTGGCAAAGGATATCCAACACTCTTGTTGCTGGTTTTTCTCTGAATATTCTGCGGTGTGAACGACTTAGCCTAGTTCAATAGCAAAGGGAGTTGAGAAATTTTGAATTATTTATCTTCAACTCTGAACCTTTTAGAGAGAGAGGTTTAAAAATCTGCTTTAAGAGGAGGATCAGATGGTATGTCTATCAAAATCACCCCTACCAATGACTCCTAACTCTACAAAGCCGCTGTTGCTTGCCAAGCTTCGGGAGTATACGTTTTTAGCGCCAAAGCATGAATTGCTTCAGTGGACATAGCTTGTTGCAAAGCCCGATAGATTAACTGATGCTGTTGCACTAGTCCTTTACCCGCAAACTGCGATGAAACAACTCTAACCTGATAGTGGTCACCACCACCAGTTAAGTCTTGCACCTCAACTTGGGCATCGGGCAGTTCCGCCTTGATCATTAATTCAACATGTTGCGGACTTATCATCGCAATTCCTAAAAAACTTCTTCTTTATATATCTTATTTCAATCCTAAATAGGAAATTCAACTCACGGACTTATTCTACACGGCTTCTAAAAGTATCTACAAAACTACCAACAAGCGGATAAAATTCTACAAACTTAGCTTCACGGTGCAAGTTAACAGGGGTTATAAGGGCGTTTAAGCTTGGTTCCTGAAGCTTCGTGACACAGCTGGCTTTTTTAAGCACTAATCCCCAGTTGGACATTATGAAACAATTTCCCGTACGAGGTAAAAAGTTTATTTAATTTGTAAAACTAGTTCGTAGCACCTGTCTTCTCAGCTGCATACCTGACTAAGCGTTACATGAAATGCACGCTTTTAAGCATGACACAATTCTAACGTAAAGCTCACTCTTGAAAAGACCCCCAACCGACTTTATCCAAAAATGAGTTTCTATGGGTAGATGTGGAGAGAAATTAACTTACAGCTTCAAACCCATGTACAAATTACTCTCTTAACGATCAAGCACTAACTTTAACCGACTTAGTCTTTTAGCAAGGCTTGTTCGCTTAAATTAAGATCGATTTTAACCACTGCTCGTCCCAATTTTAGCAGTGGAGTATGAAAATCAATGAAGAGGACTAAAGAATCAAGATCATTTGACTACTTTTTCTTCCGAGAAGAGGAAGAACTATTTCCACTCCTGGTAGTAGAAGGGGTTCCATAAGGGGAGGAAGTGCTATCACCGACTTTAGAATTGGGCGCATCTACAAAACCCAACTCCAACAACTGCTGATAAGCCTTTTTCCCCAGATCCCGCGTCGGATTCTGACTTTTAATAATCTGAACTAGCAAGGGCACTGCTAATTCTGGTTTATTTTGCGCTCGATGTACCAGTGCTAACTGGTATGTAGCTTCATCTCGCATTTGGGCAGTCTCGAGCGCCTTTCTGCGTTGATCATCAGCAACTCTATTGTCAATACCAGAAAAGCTAGAGTTGAGTTCCTGATAGAAATTAGAAAGCTGATTAAAAACCTGACGGGCTTCTTGGAGTTTTTTGGCAGCTTCGGGGTAGTTTTGAGCAGAAACTGCACTACTAGCTTCTGCCATTAGCCGTTTTCCGCCGTCAATACTCAATAAAC
>JAQYWP010000624.1 GCA_029379285.1 Rhizonema sp. PD38 | reverse complement strand
TAACACAAGAAAAAACTGAAATATCTTCTTTTGAAGAAAGCAATAAACGAGCTGAAAACCGCATTGCTTCCAGGCAGTCTAGAACACAATCTAGGTAAAATTATTTGAGCAAAAAACAGGATTTAGGGTAAAGCTCTAAATAACCATCAGTGTAAATCATCAAGTTAGAAAGAAGGAAATTGTAATGAATAGCCTAGAAATACAAAATAAAATAGGCGATTTAGATATAGCGGTTATCGGTATGTCTGGACGGTTTCCTAGAGGCAGGAATCTTGATGCTTTTTGGCAGAATTTGTGTTCAGGAAGCGAATCAATTTCGTTTTTTTCAAATCAAGAACTGGAGTCTGTAGGGGTAGAGCCATCTTTACTGAGTGACCCCAATTATGTTAAAGCAAACGCTGTACTGGAAGATATAGAATTATTCGACGCTTCATTCTTTGATTACTCTCCCAGAACAGCAGAAATTATGGATCCACAACACCGCCTCTTTTTGGA
Source organism: Rhizonema sp. PD38 (assembly GCA_029379285.1). Lineage (GTDB taxonomy): Bacteria > Cyanobacteriota > Cyanobacteriia > Cyanobacteriales > Nostocaceae > Rhizonema. Next base: position 5,073 of record JAQYWP010000624.1, on the reverse strand, counting down.
AACTGCCTGGGAGGCTCTTGAAAATGCTGGCTATGATTCTAAAATCTATGAAGGTCGGATTAGTGTTTACGGTAGTGCCAGTATTAGCAGCTATTTTTTATTCAATCTTTTCTCTAATACTGAACTGCTAAAATTAGTCGGTCTTGACCAAATTAGGCATAACAATCGTACAGATAACCTGACAACCCGAGTTGCTTATAAGTTGGATCTTAAGGGGTCAGCTATTACTGTTCAAACTGGATGTTCTAGCTCATTAGTTGCCGTTCACTTAGCCTGTCAAAGCTTAATAGATCGCGAATGTGATATGACTTTGGCTGGTGGAGTTTCTGTAACAGGATTACAAAAAGCTGGCTATTTTTATCAAGAGGGGGGAATTTTGTCTCCTGACGGACACTGTCGCGCCTTTGATGCTCAGGCAAAAGGAACTGTGGGCGGTGATGGTGTAGGCATAGTCGTTTTAAAGCGACTAGTAGATGCGATGGCTGATGGAGATAATATTCATGCTGTTATTAAAGGTTCAGCTATTAATAATGATGGTTCTTCAAAAGTTGGTTACACAGCTCCGAGTATCGATGGTCAAGCAAAGGTGATTGCTGAGGCACTTGCAATAGCTAGGGTTGAACCTGAAACAATCAGCTATGTAGAAACTCATGGCACTGGGACTGTTTTAGGAGATCCTATTGAAATTGCAGCGCTTACCAAATCTTTTGGCTCCAAAACTAAAAAGAAGGATTTCTGCGCCATTGGTTCCGTAAAAACCAACATTGGACACCTAGATACTGCGGCTGGTGTTGCTGGTTTAATCAAAACCATTCTCGCACTCAAACACAAACAGATCCCGCCCAGCTTGCACTTTCATGAGCCTAATCCCCAGATTGATTTTGCTAATAGCCCCTTTTATGTTAATAATAAGCTTTCAAAATGGAAGTCAAACGGATACCCTAGACGTGCAGGAGTTAGTTCCTTTGGCATTGGCGGTACTAATGCCCATGTGATTCTTGAGGAAGCCCCGACAACAGAGCAGGGGAGCAAGGGAGCAGGGGAGCAGGAGAGAGGGTATCAATTGTTGGTATTATCTGCTAAAACTAGTTCAGCACTAGAGACTGCTACAGCAAATTTGGTCAAGCACTTGGAGCAGCATCCTGAACATAACCTGGCAGATGTCGCTTACACTCTTGGTGTGGGTCGTCGAGTATTTGACTATCGTCGGATGGTGGTTTGTCAAGATACTGACGATACAGTCAAAATTTTAGAAACAAAAGACCCACAACGAGTTTTCACCCATTTCACCGAACCTTGTGAGCAAGAAGTTGTGTTTATGTTTCCTGGTCAGGGGTCTCAGTATGTAGATATGGGTCGAGAATTGTACCAGACTGAGCCAATTTTTCGGAAACAAGTTGATTATTGCTGTGAAATACTTATACCTGTTATAGGGCTAGACTTACGCACTATTCTGTATCCAAGCGAAGAACAGGCAACAGTGGCAGCACAGCAGCTAACACAAACCCATATTACCCAGCCCGTGCTGTTTGTGATTTCGTATGCTCTAGCACAATTGTTGATGGCGTGGGGAGTGCGTCCTTCTGCAATGATTGGTCATAGCATAGGAGAATATGTTGCAGCCTGCTTGGCTGGTGTTTTTTCTCTGGAACACGCTTTGGTCATAATAACCCAGCGTGGACAAATGATGCAACAACAGCCCCCTGGTGCAATGCTTGCTGTACCGCTACTGGAGGAGGAAGTCACACCTTTGCTGAGCGAAAAACTCTCTGTAGCAGCGATTAATGCACCAGCAAGCTGTGTGGTTTCAGGACCAATACCTGTGATTAATGATTTACAAAACCGTCTGACTGAACAAGGAGTTGACTGTCGTCGTCTGCATACTTCTCATGCCTTTCATTCCCAAATGATGGACCCTATCACCGAGAAATACACACATCAATTACAAAAAGTCAAGCTTAATGTACCGAAAATTCCCTTTTTATCTAACCTAACTGGTACCTGGATAACAGCAGCTGAAGCGATAGATCCTTGTTACTGGAGTAAGCACTTGCGCTCCCCAGTTCGCTTTGCCGAGGGTCTTGCTGAGTTGTTCAAACAACCAAATCGGATTCTTTTAGAAGTTGGTCCTGGACATACTTTGAGTGCCTTATCGAAGCAACAGGCGCAGGGGAGGATGATACTTTCTTCACTACGTCATCCCCATGACCAACAATCCGATGTAACGTTTTTGTTAAACAGTTTGGGTCAATTGTGGCTCAGCGGAATACAGATAGATTGGTTTAGCTTTTACGCTAATCAAAAGCGTCATCGCCTACCTTTGCCAACATATCCATTTGAGCAAAAAAGATACTGGATTGAATCTTCTAAAATTAGTGATAGCTTGCGATCGCATAAAAACGAGCTTCAGCAGAACGTGAATTCTCGAACTGATATCAGCACTGAAAAAACAGAAGTAGCAAAGCTTTCCTTAGTTGAAGCTGCTAATGAGCTTATCAGTACACAGGATGTCCAAGAGCAGAAGAGTCTACCTAGTACTGTTATCGAACCAATCATGAGTCAGCAGGTTGAGATTATATCTCAGCAATTAGACGTGTTGCAAAAGGTCATGTCTCAACAGCTAGACTTATTGCGTCAAACAAGTGTACCCAATAAAACATTGCCTTCATTAGAAGCGATTCAATCTGTTCCTCCCCATCTAGATGAACAACAAGTTGCTCCTCCCTCTGTCAATGCTTTTGTGTCCGGTGCAACTCAATCTACAGACTTTCCCTTGGCGTTGATGAAGTCAGCCTCTGAGGAACAGCCCAAAATCCCAAAAATCGACTTTACAACTTCTGCGGCTTCTCAACAGATTGAGGAAGCTTCAATGGCTGTGTTGAGTCCCCGCCAACAGCAACATCTTGATGCTTTAATCGAACGTTTTGTGAAGCGCACTCAAGAATCCAAACGATTGACACAAGATTATCGTTCCTACCATGCTAATAGTAGAGCAGTAACAGGGTTTCTTCCCTCTACTAAAGAAATGTTGTATCCAATCCAGGGGCAGCGTGGAGAAGGTGCGAGACTCTGGGATGTTGATGGTAACGAATACGTAGATATTTCAATGGGGTTTGGTACGCTTTTATTTGGTCATTCACCATCTTTTGTCATCCAAGCCATTCAACAACAGATTCAGCAAGGCATATTGCATGGTCCACAATCACGTCTTTCCGGTCACGTAGCTAAGTTAATTTGTGAACTGACGGGTGCAGAGCGAGCAGCTTTTTGTAACGATGGCACGGAAGCAGTGATGGGGGCAATACGCCTAGCACGTGCTGCGACGGGACGCTCCAAGATTGCTTTATTTGCCGGTTCTTATCACGGTATTTATGATGGAGTATTGGTTAGAGGAGTAACCAGCAACGAAGGAATGCTACGTTCTATCCCTAAAGCTGTTGGTATTCCATCGTACATTGCTAATGATGTCATAGTACTCGATTATGGAAAGCCTGAATCCCTGGAGATTTTGAAAGTTCATACCCACGAATTGGCAGCAGTTCTGGTTGAGCCGATACAAAGCAGTCGGCCAGATTTGCAACCCAAAGAGTTTCTATATCAGCTTAGACAACTGACCAAAGAGACAGGAACTGTATTAATTTTCGACGAAGTGATTACCGGCTTTCGGATGCACCCAGGCGGCATCCAAGCTTTATGGGGTATTCAAGCAGACCTTACTACTTATGGCAAGGCGGTTGGGGCTGGTATTCCGATTGGAGTCTTGGCTGGCAAAGCCACTTTCATGGATGCACTTGATGGTGGGATGTGGAACTATGGAGATGCGTCTTATCCTCAGGTGAAAACAACCTTGTTCGCAGGTACCTTTTTTAAACATCCTCTGGTAATGACTGCTGCCTGGGCTGCACTGAACCATATAAAAAACAGTGGACCTGAACTTCAAGAGGAACTAACTCAAAGGACAACGAGATTAGCCCAGACGCTTAATAGTTATTTTGAGCAAAAGCAAGTACCTATTCGGATCATTTATTTTGGCTCTTTGTTCCGTTTTATTCCAACAACAAACCTTAAATTGCAAAATTTATTTTTCTACCACCTGCTTGAAAAAGGGGTATATGTTTGGGAAGGAGGCACTCTTTATCTATCTACCGCTCATACTGATGAAGATATTGAATATGTTATTCGAGCAGTCAAAGAAAGCGTAGTGGAAATGCAAGAAGGTGAGTTTTTTCCACCTTCACCTATTTATACAAACGACAGTTTGTCGATAATTTCTCGTTCTATTGAGAATACTAACACCGTTTATCGTAATGATATTGAGCAAACAATTGCCAATATCTGGCAACCACTATTAGGTGTTCCAAAAGTGAGCATTCACGATAATTTCTTTGAGTTGGGAGGTGATTCTGTAACAAGCATTCAAGTTATTGCTCAGGTCAAAGAAAAACTTAATATTCAAATACCTGTAGAAAGCCTTTATGAAAGTCCAACTATATACTCTCTCACAAAAAGTATCTGTCATGAACAAGATGAAATACCTGCTTTTGAGCAAAGTAGTTCTAGAGGAGAGAGACGAAGACAAAAAAGTAGCCGTCAACAATAAACTAAGTATATCAGGAATTAATAATTATGAGTGGTGTAGAAAAGTTTCATTCTATAGATAGTGTAGACATAGCTATTATAGGTGTATCTGGACGCTTCCCTGGTGCCCACAATATTAAACAGTTTTGGCAAAATCTCCGCAATGGAGTGGAATCAGTTTCATTTTTTTCGGATCAGGAACTGGAGAGTGCGGGAGTAGAACCTGCTATTCTGAGTGACCCGAATTATGTCAAGGCGAAACCTATATTAGAAAATATAGATTTGTTTGATGCATCATTCTTTAATATTAGTCCGAGTGAAGCTGAAGTCATGGACCCTCAACACCGCATTTTTCTAGAGTGTGCTTGGGAAGCTCTTGAAAGTGCTGGCTACAACTCTCAGATATATTCTGGTTCAATTGCGGTTTACGCTGGTTCAGCCATAAACCAGTACTTACTTAATATTTATTCAAACCGCGACATCATAGAATCAGTG
>JAQYWP010000623.1 GCA_029379285.1 Rhizonema sp. PD38 | reverse complement strand
TGATCCACTCTGACCCATTCGCGCAAATGGTCATGAATCCTCACCCAAGTTCCATTGTTTCCAATATCGGAACATCTTTTATTGTTGATGGGCTTCACATCAAATCAATGAATCAGTGGTACAATAAAACTGTTTCAAGAATTAAAGAAGGTAAGCCCCAAGGATTTTGGAATAATCGGTTAGGTGCTATCACAGAACATCGCAACAGGCAGATGAGAGATGCGGTTAACAAAGCAGCTAGATTGGTAATTAACCACTGTTTAGAACACAAGATTGGGACAATAGTTTTTGGTTGGAACCAAGGTCAAAAACAACGTTCCAATATGGGAAGAAAAGGAAATCAGTCATTCGTGCAAATTCCCACAGCTAAACTGAAAGACCGCATTCAACAATTGTGCAATTTGTACGGAATTCAGTTCATAGAAACTGAAGAAGCATACACGTCCAAGTCCAGCTTTTTTGATGATGATGAATTGCCGAGACACGGTGAAAAACCCGTAGGATATCAACCATCAGGGAAACGAGTTAAACGAGGAATTTATCGCACTAATCCGTATTGGTATATCAACGCTGATTGCAACGCGGCTGCAAATATCATGCGAAAAGTAAGCGCGATGCTAGGGCTTGACCTTGGCGGAGTGTCTAGGAGCGCTTTGAGTGCGCCAATAAGACTAAGACTGTGGCACGTTCAGAGTAACGAGCCTCTGCACAGCTAAAATCTTATGAATCCCACGGCTTGAAGCCGTGGGAGACTTCAAATTGCTTTTATTTTTTGATTTTTAATTCTAAAAATTACTTTTCTAATACCTCACGCATCAACTGAGCCAATTTCTCCGCACTATCAGGAACTGCGATCGCCTTCGCCTTCTGAGCCATCGTTTGCAATTCTGGTGACTGCAACAGACTCAATACCTTAGTTTGCAGCATTTCTGCTGTCAACTCTGACTGTTGAAACATCAACGCTGCACCCGCAGTAGTAAAAACTGACCCATTGTATGTTTGATGGTCTTCGGCGGCAAACGGGAAAGGAATCAAGATCGCTGGTGTTCCACAAACTGCCAATTCTGTCAAGCTACCAGCCCCAGAACGAGTAATCGCTAAATTAGCCCGTCGTAACAAAGCTGCCATGTTGTTGTAGAATGGTAAACAAATATACTGTTGGTGTTGTAAATTGTTGGCATCTGCATCTTGTTCGCCTGTCAAATGCACAACCCAAACACCAGCATCAAACCAAGCTTGAGCAGCCTCGCGCACTAACTTATTTATAGCAACGGCACCTTGACTACCACCAAACACCACAATTAAAGGAACACCTTCAGGAATACGTAAATCCAGAGATGCAGCAATTTCCTCATCCAAAAATTGAGAACGCACCGGAGTCCCAGTGCAGACAGTTTTGGCGCGAGGCAAATACGAAGCCGCAACGTCAAATCCCACTGCCACCGCATTACACCAAGGTCCAAAAAAGCGAGTAACTTTACCCGGCAAGGCGTTCGACTCGTGGAGAATAACAGGTAAATTCAGGGAACGCGCTGCAATGACAGCGGGGCCTGCAATATAACCTCCTGTAGTAAAGACTCCCTGAAATTTCCCTTGTTGCAGCAGTTTTCTGACTGACAAAACCGAATTGATGAGTCTCGCAAAAGTGCGTAAAGATGATAGCCCGAACCCTTGCTGAAAACCTTCAACTGCAATAGTATTCAGTGGATACTGCTTAGGAACAAGCTGAGTTTCTAACCGATTGGGGACACCTAACCATTCGATTTGATAATCTGACAATTGTTCAGCCAGTGCGATCGCGGGAAATAAGTGTCCGCCAGTGCCACTAGCAGCTATTAATAATCGTATAGGAGCGTGTGCCATCAACCTTCTACCATTTCAGCGCCTAGGTTAACTAAGATAAAACAAATTACCTACCATTTGAAGTCAAACTGCCAAACAATATATCACCAATGCCTAACCTTATTAGCTTACTATTTAGACGCCAACAATCTTTAGCCAGCAGCTGGCTAATTTTGTTCTTCCTCACACTCGGTTTAGTCGGTGGTTGGAAATCCGTTCAAGCTAGTACACCCGAAACTGCACCTGCCGAACTGAAAAACGTATTGACGCAAATAGATGCAGCAGCAAGCCGGGGTGATATCAAAGGAGTCTTGCAGTCATATAGTCCCAATTTCACTCAAGGGGATGGATTGACTCGCCAAACTATGGAACAAGCTTTGACCGGACTCTGGAAGCGCTATCCACGAATAAAATACACCACTCAATTGCAATCTTGGCAATCTCAAGGCAATGGCATCATCGCCGAAACGGTGACCACTATAACTGGATTCCCCTCGTCAAGTAGTAATAACTTGGCGATGAATTCTACGATCACATCGCGCCAGCGCTTAGATGGTGGCAAAATCGTCCACCAAGACGTTCTGTCTGAACGTACCCAACTTACCTCTGGCACCAAGCCACCCCAAGTGGACATTCAGTTACCACAGCAAGTCACAGTTGGTCAGCAGTATAATTTTGATGCGGTTGTCAAAGAGCCAATCGGTGATAATTATCTACTAGGATCGGCACTGGAAGAATCTATTCAACCGAACAAATATCTCACTCCCACACCTGTGGATTTAGAAGTACTCACATCTGGCGGACTTTTTAAAGTTGGACATGCACCAAATACACCTGGTAGTCAATGGCTTTCTGCAGTCATTCTGCGGGGAGATGGCATGACAATGGTTACTCAACGCTTGCAAGTTGTAAATAAGTAATGAGGAGTTAGTTGTTAGTCGGTTGGTTATCAAAAAAATACCACTAACAACTAACCATTAACTACTCACTACGACCTCCTAACAACCAACCATTAACTTCTGATGATTTCCATTCAAAATCAAATCGTATTGATTACTGGTGCAAGTAGTGGTATCGGTGCTGCATGTGCCAAACTATTCGCAGATGCGGGGGCAAGATTGATTTTAGCTGCCCGACGGTGGGAACGCTTGCAGCAATTAGAACAGACGTTGGCTGTGCCATCTCAACAAATCCATTTGTTACAGTTGGATGTTCGCGATCGCACTGCTGTAGAATCTGCCATTTCTAGCTTACCCCCGAACTGGTCTGACATCGACATTTTGATCAACAACGCTGGTCTCAGTCGCGGTTTGGAAAAAGTATACGAAGCCGAAATCCAAAACTGGGAAGAAATGATTGATACCAACATCAAAGGTTTGCTGTACCTCACTCGTACCGTTGTTCCGGGAATGGTTAGTCGCGGCAATGGTCATGTCGTCAATATCGGTTCGATCGCCGGACATCAAACCTATCCAGGTGGTAGTGTTTACTGTGCTACCAAAGCAGCCGTGCGATCAATTTCCGAAGGTTTGAAACAAGACTTATTGGGAACACCTGTACGAGTAACTTCCGTCGATCCCGGTATGGTGGAAACAGAATTTAGCCAGGTTCGCTTTCATGGAGATCAGGAACGCGCTGAAAAAGTTTATCAGGGAGTAACTCCGCTCACTCCAGATGATATAGCTGATGTCATATTTTTCTGCGCCACCCGACCGTCTCACGTCAATATCAACGAAGTTGTGCTTATGCCAGTTGACCAAGCCAGTGCCACTCTCGTTAATCTACGAAACTAGGTGAAATAATCACAATGGTTGAATCATCGCCAAAACTTTTGACTGTTGATGAATTTATTACTGGCTATGGTGATCGCGATCAGTATGAGTTAATCGACGGTGAATTAATCGAGATGGAACCAACCGGACCTCACGAACAAGTATCCGCCCTAATTGGGCGAAAACTGAATGTAGAAATTGACCGTCAGGATGCAACCTTCTTTATCCCCCATCGATACCTCATTAAATTGTTAGGGACACAAACAGCATTTCGTGCGGATTTAATTGTATTAGACCACACTCAACTCATCTATGAACCATTGTGGCAACAAGAACCTGTCATTACATCAGCAAACTCAATTAAATTGATTGCTGAAATTGTTAGTACGAATTGGCAAAACGACTACGCCCGCAAAGTTGAAGATTACGCCACATTAGGAGTGCCTGAATATTGGATTGTTGATTATCTGGGTCTTGGCGGTCGAGAATATATTGGCAAATCCAAGCAGCCTACAGTGACAATTTGTACATTGGTAGCAGATGAGTACCAAAAACAGTTGTTTCAAAACAACGACCGACTTGTTTCCTCAATCTTTTCAAACTTGCAACTTACGGCAAAACAGGTCTTTGCCGCAGGGCAAGTGACGGATAGTATTGTCGGCTGATCTACCACTCGCTTGCTATCTAGCTTCCAAAACACGCAATAAATCATCAACCTTAGTACAATGTTTCATAAATTCGTGACGAATTGAACCGTTTGCTGGCGAGGCTTTTAAGGACACAATAACGCTACGAACTTGTGAAATTCTGTACTTAGGATAAGGATGATCGCACAAAGAGGTATTACAAAAAACAGCCAACGTCAGTTTGCGCCCATGAAAATTGGGTAGATGCATCGCCCACAAATTGTAACCAGGTCCATCGCCACCATGCCCGAACTTCTCACCATGCCTGGATTCAGGATCTGCCATTATTCCCAAACCGTAACATGTTTTTTTATACCAGTTATGACTTGTACCCGTAGGGACAAGGGTTAGCATCTGCTCTAAGTATTGGCAATCTAGCAATTTGCCTGAAAAGATGCCGTCATAAAATTTCACGACTTCTTCAGTAGTAGAAACAATCAGTCCGGTTGCACACCAGTCAGGATGATAACGAGGAATTACATTCTCAATTTTTCTTTCGGAATTCAAGTATCGGCAATAACCGGGTGTCAGAACGCCTTTTTTGTCAATTTGATGGGCGACATAAATATTTTTTAAGTCTAGTACTGAAAATACTTTCTCTTCTAATGCTTGGGCAAAATTACCGCTAGCAGCTTCAATTACCTTATACAGTAACATATAACCTGTATTGGAATAGCTCCATTTTTCTCCTGGTTCAAAGTCAAGTTTTCCCTTACAAGTCAATTCAGCAACTTTCTCATGTGTCCAAGGAATAGAAGCATTCTCTCTTACAGCAGGCAAATAATCTTCTCGGCTTGTATAACTTGGTATTCCGCTGGTATGATTCAGCAACCGACGTAATGTGATAGAATCCTGAAAAGGCGTCTCAGGTAGCCACTTTGTGAGTGGATCGTCTAAATCTAACAACCCATCCTGCGCTAAACGCAGTAAGCAAACGGAAACAAAAGTTTTGGTAATACTGTAAATGTAAAATGAGCAATTGACATTGAGAGCTTCCTTGGCGTCAAGATCGGAGAAACCACTGCTCCCCAACCAGATTCCATATTTCTCATCGTTTATAGCAACATTCACACCCATGCAGGCGGTGAAGTGAAGAGATTGGTTTAACTGAGCTTGCAAAGTATTTTCTAACTGATTATCCATCCGCTGAAGTGGTGCTTTCTGATTTTTCATTGGTTCCCCTGGCTATAATACAAATGTACTAAATGAGCTTATATGTCACCTAGCAGATAGATATAGGACTTACGCATTGACAGGAATCTGACTATGTGCCTTCAAACCCACTTTTTGT
>JAQYWP010000063.1 GCA_029379285.1 Rhizonema sp. PD38 | reverse complement strand
GGTCCCGAGGTTCTGAATACAGGAAGCTGCCGCAATCTTACGAATAATGTTGCACGCAATTGGTTGTTACTTACTCCTCACTCATAACTTTTGATTGAAGGTGTCTTTGAGAACAGTACGAGCAGCTAGATTATTACGAGTAGAAGTCAAGATTTCTGCTTCTCTCTCCAAGCGAGTCACGGTATCTTGCATTTCTAGTAAAGCCTGCTGTTCTGCGGCTACACCGTAGAGGTTACTTGCCACCCAGTAAGATAGTTCGATTGGCAGATCTGGTAAATCTTCTGGCAGTTCGATGTTTTGTTCGGTTAATTTGACTGAGAGACGCACGACATCTCGCAGTATTTGTTCTACCGTAGAAGCTAATGGTCGCAAATCCTTCGTTGGCGGTTGATCTTCAATCCACTCGACTAAAGCAACGCGGTAGGGCTTTTCGCGAATATATTCCAGAACACGAAACCTTTGCTGTCCTAGTGTCCACATTTTCATTCTGTCATCTGTCAACCGCTGGTAATGAATAATTTCCGCACAGCAGCCAACGTTAGCAATCGTACCTTTTACCGGATCTACCATTAACACTCCAAACCTGCGATCGCTCTCCAATATTGTATTCATCATCATTCTGTAACGCAATTCAAAGATATGCAGTGGTAATGGTCTTGTTGGAAACAAAACCACTTCTGATAATGGGAACAGAGGTAGTTCACGAACTGCAATTTTAGAATAGGATGTCATTTTTGCCTTGGTATTAATTTAGTCTTTAATATTTATTATGCTGTAAGTATTTAGCCATTAGTACTTTTCGCTTAGCTTTAAATGGCATGTAAACTTTCTCCTTGAAGCGCATCTGTTAAAAGTCTTATAGCCGATCGCTTAGGGCTGAATACTTACATAGCTGATATGCTTAGCGTTCTTTTATTCTACCATCTTGTTTTGCTGCAAAGAAAAAGCCCTGAGACATATTTCTTCAGGGCAGAGTTAGTTGTTAGTTGTTAATGGCTATAGGTTTAATCTAAAAAACTTGTCGTCCCGTGAAAAATCCGCATGAAATTCGGGATTACAATTTTTGGTTGCTAGTAATGTATGACCCATAACCATTGGGCAAAAACCACTCTTCCATAACTGTTACAGTTTTACTTCAATATCTACACCTGATGGTAAGTCTAGTTTCATCAAAGCATCTATAGTTTTAGAAGAAGGTTGATAGATGTCTATAATTCGACGATGGGTGCGTGTTTCAAAATGTTCCCGCGAATCTTTATCCACATGAGGCGATCGCAACACACAGTAAATCCGACGTTTTGTGGGTAGAGGAATTGGTCCTATCGCTGTGGCATTTGTCCGGTTAGCTGTGTCTACAATCTTCTCGCAAGATGTATCGAGTAAACGTCGGTCAAAAGCTTGTAAGCGAATTCTAATCTTTTGCTGCTGTAGCGTTGCCATTTTTAATTTTCCTGGTTCTGATGAGTTATGAGTTGGTAAAGAAGTTACCGTTGTTAGTTGTTAATAATTAGTAGAACAAATAAAGACCAACAAGCAACAATCAACAACTTACCTATCTGCCTAAAAAAGCAGAGATGTATTATACCACCTCTGCTCGATCTATTGTTCACTCTCGCGCGTGACTACTTGACTATTTTGGCAACGACACCGGCACCAATAGTACGACCACCTTCGCGGATAGCGAAGCGCATTCCTTGTTCAATGGCGATCGCGTTAATCAGTTCGACTGTCATCTTGATCCTGTCTCCTGGCATCACCATTTCAGCTTCACTACCATCATCAGCAGTGAAGCTTTTGATCGTACCAGTTACGTCTGTTGTCCGAACATAGAACTGAGGACGGTAACCTGGGAAGAATGGAGTCTTGCGACCGCCTTCTTTTTCCGTCAAAACGTAGACTTCACCTTCAAATTGGGTATGTGGGGTAATAGAACCTGGCTTGGCGATGACCATACCGCGTTCGATATCAGCTTTTTGAATACCGCGCAGTAGTATGCCAGCGTTGTCCCCTGCCATACCTTCATCAAGGCTCTTCTTGAACATCTCGATCCCAGTCACTGTTGTAGAGCGGGTAGCTCTAATGCCCACTAGTTCTACGGTGTCACCGACTTTGACTTTCCCGCGTTCAATCCGACCTGTAGCAACTGTACCCCGACCTGTGATCGAGAACACATCTTCTACAGCCATCAAGAAAGGCTTATCGATGTCGCGTTCTGGTGTGGGGATGTAGCTGTCTACAGCATCCATCAAGTCATAGATTTTATCTACCCACTTATCTTCACCGCGTGGTGTTTTGGGACTCGCAGTCATTTTTTGCAATGCCTGTAGACCGGAACCTATGACTACTGGAATGTCGTCACCAGCAAATTCATAGCTTGACAGCAGATCTCTGACTTCCAATTCCACGAGTTCTAGGAGTTCTGCGTCATCCACCATGTCTTCCTTGTTCAAGAAGACGACCAGATTAGGTACACCTACTTGCTTTGCCAGTAGGATGTGTTCTCTTGTTTGAGGCATGGGACCATCAGCAGCAGAAACTACCAGAATGGCACCATCCATCTGAGCAGCACCTGTGATCATATTCTTCACATAGTCAGCGTGCCCTGGGCAGTCCACATGAGCATAATGCCGATTACTGGTTTCATACTCAACGTGAGCGGTATTGATAGTAATACCCCGTGCCTTTTCTTCTGGTGCGTTATCGATTTGATCGTAGCCCTTAGCCACAGCTTGACCTAGAGCGGCCAAGGTCATGGTAATAGCTGCTGTTAACGTAGTTTTCCCATGATCGACGTGGCCAATCGTACCAATGTTAACGTGGGGTTTATTCCTTTCAAACTTTGCGCGTGCCATGAATTGTTTTGTCCTTTGTCAAGTATCCTTTGTCCTTTGTCAAGTGTCCTTTGTCAAGTGTCCTTTATCTAGTGTCAAGAGTCCAACGGTTAGCATCATTTGTCCAATGTATTTACCAATGAAGAATAACGAATAACTCATGACTCATGACTTGTAACAAATGACTATTGAGCGTTCCCTTTACTTTTAGCGATAATTGCCTCAGCCACATTGCGAGGCACTTCATCGTAGTTGCTAAACTCCATCGTGAAAATGCCCCGACCTTGGGTCTTTGAGCGGATATCAGTAGCGTAGCCAAACATTTCTGCCAATGGAACTTTAGCAGTTACTTTAGCAAGACCCTGCTCAGATCCCATTCCCTCAATTTGCCCTCGACGGGAATTAAGGTCGCCCATAACATCCCCAAGGAAGTTTTCAGGAACTTCCACTTCAACTTTCATCATAGGTTCTAACAGGACAGGTGAAGCTTTCATCACTGCCTCTTTCATCGCCATTGAACCTGCAATTTTGAAAGCCATTTCTGAAGAGTCTACATCGTGGTAAGACCCATCAATGAGCGTTGCTTTGACGTCAATGAGTGGATATCCAGCTATAATCCCCGATTCACAGCTTTCTTTCATTCCTGCTTCTGCTGGCGAGATGTACTCTTTGGGCACTACACCACCAACAATTTTGGAGACGAATTCAAATCCGCTTCCAGGTTGTCCTGGCTCCAAGTCAATCACAACGTGACCGTACTGACCTTTACCGCCACTCTGACGGATAAACTTACCTTCTATTCTGTTGACTTGCTTGCGGATTGTTTCGCGGTAAGCGACTTGTGGTGCACCAACATTCGCTTCCACTTTGAATTCTCGTAACATCCTATCAACCAGAATTTCCAGGTGTAACTCTCCCATCCCTGCAATCACAGTTTGGTTAGTTTCTGGATCGACATGAACACGGAAGGTGGGATCTTCTTCTGAGAGAGATTGTAGAGCTTTGGATAGCTTATCCATGTCGTTCTTGGTTTTGGGTTCAACCGCCACCGAGATCACAGGTTCGGGAATGAACAGCGATTCTAAAATGACTGGCGAGCTTTCATCACAGAGGGTGTCACCTGTTAAAGTATCTTTCAACCCCAAAGCTGCTCCCAAATCGCCTGCTCTAAGTTCCTCAACGTCGAGCCTATCATCTGCTTTCAAAACGACTAAACGAGAAATCCGTTCTTTCTTGTCCTTCGTGGCGTTGTAAACATAGCTTCCCTTCTTCAAAACGCCAGAATATACGCGAACAAAGGTTAGGCGACCGTATGGATCTGCCATAATTTTGAAGGCAAGAGCTGACAGAGGCTCATTATCGTCTGCATGGCGCTCTACCACTTCGCCATTGGTCAGTGTACCTTGAATTGGTGGTACATCGCTGGGAGCTGGTAAGTAATCTACTACTGCATCCAACAATAACTGTACGCCTTTGTTCTTAAAAGCTGAACCGCATAGCACAGGGACAATAGTACCTGCAACTGTACCTTTACGCAGAGCCTTGCGAACTTCTTCCTCAGTAAGTTCTTCTCCCTCAAAGTACTTGTTCATCAGGTTATCGTCAGTTTCCGCTACTGCTTCGATCAGTTTGACGCGGTGTTCTTCTACCTGAGACAGCATGTCTTGCGGGACTTCAGTGTCTTGGATATCAGTTCCTTGGTCGTTGGTGTAAATGTATGCTCGCATCCTGACCAAGTCAACAATACCCTTAAATTCGGTTTCACTGCCAATGGGCAACTGAATAGCAATGGCGTTAGTCCGTAGGCGATCGCGTACTTGTTCGTGAACTTTATAAAAGTTTGCGCCCGTGCGATCCATCTTATTAATAAACACGATGCGGGGCACTTTATAGCGTTCTGCCTGACGCCATACTGTCTCTGTCTGTGGCTGCACGCCGCCTACAGAACACAAAACTGTAATTACACCATCCAGCACTCGCATCGAACGTTCTACTTCAATCGTGAAGTCTACGTGTCCAGGAGTATCGATAATGTTAATTTGATTATTTTTCCAACTGGTACTAATAGCAGCAGCAGTGATGGTAATTCCCCGTTCCCGCTCCTGATCCATCCAGTCTGTTACAGCGGTTCCTTCGTGAACCTCACCAATCTTATGAATTATTCCAGAGTAAAATAATATTCTCTCTGTTGTAGTTGTTTTTCCCGCATCTATATGCGCCGCAATACCGATGTTGCGTACTCTCTCTAGCGGGTTAGTGCGTGCCACAGCTGCCTCCTATAAGTTTCGTTTCATGATACTTGTATATTACACTTTGTTAAAATGTTATACTTTACGGAAAACCGTCTTCTTTATTGTGGATGCACTTTTATTTCCCACTATCAAAGACGCGAGATTTCGCGTCTTTATCATTAATAACGATAGTGTGCAAATGCTTTATTTGCTTCGGCCATCCTGTGCGTTTCTTCTCGCTTGCGAATAGCATTCCCAGTTTCGTTGGCAGCATCCATTAACTCATTTGCTAATCGGTTTGCCATTGTACGACCCGGACGTTGCCTGGAAAATTGTACCAACCAACGAAGCGCTAAGCTAGTACCCCGTTCGGTACGTACTTCCATTGGTACTTGGTACGTAGCTCCGCCAACACGGCGAGCTTTGACTTCTACCAAAGGCGTTGCATTTCGCACTGCTCTTTCAAATGTTTCCAAGGAATCGCCACCAGTGCGATCCTGTATAGTTTTTAACGCTTCATAAACAATGCGTGCAGCTAGGGATTTTTTTCCATGACGCATTATCCGCCTGATCATCATGCTAACAAGGCGACTGTTATACACTGAATCGGCTGGAACTGGGCGCTTCTGAATAACACCACGACGAGACATACTTAACCCTTAGTTCTTTTTTGGCAACGAAATCGTACTACTATATGCTATCGGACAACTTCATTGTCTACTAAAGTAGCCGAACAGACTTTCTTAACTTGTTGCCTGAAATTAGACACACAAGGCGACTACATTATATACCTTTATCTTCAGGTTAAAATGCTGCTGTCGCTTAAAGCATCTTGGACGTCCAAGCATCTCTTTAACTTGAGGAAAGACGTACCTAGTTTCTCGACCAAGCAACCCTTTGACTCACAGGTTATGCCTGTTTGAGCAATATGTGGAACGCTGCTTCCTGCTTACTGTGATCAAGCCATGATATTTCAATGCTTTTTTTCGGCAGAAAGTTGTCTCCCTCAATGTTTAAAATTCGGACTTTCTCAACATCTTGAATTCAACCCAGTAAGTCTATTTAGCCTGCTTTCGTTCACTATCCACAAATTGAGGGAACATTTATAAATAGGTTGAACATTTACTACCGTATAGACATTGAAGCAATAATGCCAGTCAACTGTATAATTCAGTTGAAGCTTACTTTGCTGCTGCCGCTTTTGGACGCTTAGTGCCGTACTTGGAACGACCCTGCTTGCGGTCTTTAACTCCAGCAGTATCCAAGGTACCACGAATGATGTGGTATCTTACGCCCGGTAAGTCCTTAACCCGACCACCACGAATCATGACGACAGAGTGTTCTTGCAAGTTGTGACCAATTCCTGGAATGTAAGCCGTGACTTCAAATCCAGATGTCAGTCGAACTCTTGCTACTTTACGTAAAGCAGAATTAGGCTTTTTTGGTGTAGTCGTGTATACTCTGGTACAAACACCTCGTCGTTGAGGGCATTGCTTTAGAGCTGGGGACTTTGTTTTCTGACGCGCTAGTTCGCGTTGATTACGGATAAGCTGCTGTATGGTTGGCATGAGTGACAGCGCGTAAAGCTGTTTAATGTTTTAACTTTTAACAAATCCTGATTATAGCTTAGTTTGTAAACTTCTGTCAAACATTTTTTGTGATTGTTTAGTTGGTAAAGTAGGAAATGAAAATTTCGACCCACTACTTACTCCCCGTTATGAATGGAAAAGGAGTTACCACAACCACAAGTAGTTTTCGCGCTGTTGTTATCAAAGCGAAAACCACCCCCCATCAAATCTTCGGAATAATCTAATGTCAAACCGTTGATATACGGTAACGTTTCGGCATCAATGACGACTTGAACCGTATTGCACTCAAAAATGCGATCATTAACTTTCAACGTTTGTTCAAAGGACATATCGTAAAACCACCCTGAACATCCACCAGGTTTGACTGCCAATCGAAACAAGACATTTAGTTGTTGCTTTGACTGTAACCGCTTAATTTCAGTAGCAGCTGCTTGAGTTAACTTAATCATCTAATTCGAGAGAAAATTTAACTTATTTTAGACAGAAGTCCCACACTCTTTTCTCGTGAGTGTTGGGATGAATCACCAATCTTTCCGGAAAGACTTTACTGCTTATTGTATAATGTGGTAAGAAACAAAAACAAGGAGGTGATGTTGAGTGTTGCGAAAGGTTGTAAAAGTTAGGATTTACCCAGACTCTGAACAGCAAACTAAATTAGCTCACGCTTTTGGATGTTCTAGATGGTGGTGGAATTATGCCTTGAATCATTCGATTGAGACTTACAAAGAAACAGGGAAGGGCTTAGGACAATCGGCACTTAACGCGCTACTCCCTGCGTTGAAAAAAGCACTAAGTACAAAATGGTTAGGAGAGTGTTACAGTCAAATACTGCAAGCGACAACACTCAGTTTGACTACAGCTTACAAAAATTTCTTTGATGGAAAAGCAAAGTTTCCTCGCTTTAAGTCAAAAAAAGCCAAACAGTCTATACAATATCCTCAAAACGTCAAGGTTTCAGATGCCATCGTTAAGCTTCCCGGAAATATTGGCGAGGTTAAGGCTAAAATTCCTAGACCAATTGAGGGAACAATTAAGACTGTAACTGTAAGTAAATGTCCTTCAGGTAAGTACTTTGCATCTATCCTATCTGAAGTTAAGGGTGATGTACCTACGCCTTCGAGCGAAGGTAATGTTATCGGTATTGATTTAGGGCTAAAACACTTTGCGGTTGTGAGTGACGGTAATAAAGTATCTAAGTTTGACAACCCCAAACACATTGCTAAACATGAAAAGAACCTCAAACGCAAACAACAGAAATTAGCTAGAGGAAAAGACGGGAGTAAGTCTAGATTCAAAAATAAAAGATTGGTGGCTAAAGTTCACGAACGTGTGAGTAACTCACGACAGGATTTTTTACATAAGCTTAGCACAAAGCTCGTCAACGATAATCAAGTTGTCGTAGTAGAAAACCTAAATACCTTTGGTATGATTCGTAGTCATAACTTAGCTAAATCAATATCCGATGCTGGATGGGGAATATTTACCAATTTCTTGTCATACAAACTAGAACGCAAGGGTGGTTTGTTTATTGAGATTGATAGGTGGTTTCCTAGCTCTAAACTCTGCTCTAATTGTTTCTATCAAATGAGTGAGATGCCACTGGATGTTCGTTGGACTTGTCCACACTGTGGCACTCATCATGACAGAGATGGGAATGCAGCGATTAATATTAGAGCAGAAGGCATTCGGATTCTAAAATTGGCTGCTAGTCAGTCAGTTGGCGGAGGGAGCCCCGTCACTGCTGGAGGAGGGGAGGTAAGACCAAAGAGAGGACGCAAGTCTAATCTGAGGCGCTCCCCTACGAGTCCAGAAGCCCCCACGCTCTTTGGAGAACCAAAGAGCGTGGTGGGTAGTTCACCCCCACCTGATTTGAAAGATGAGGTCGTTGCTAAAAAGTATTTAATTTGTTCCTAACACTGCTTCTTCGGTACTATAGTATTTTTACTTTTCTGCACGGGCATAGTCGTCTTGATAACGAACAATGTCATCCTCTCCCAAGTATTCACCATTTTGGACTTCAATCAATACTAAGGGAATCACACCAGGATTTTCTAAACGATGAGCGGTACACTGAGGCACATAAGTTGATTGATTGTTGCTTAGCATCACTTCCAGCTCCCCGCAAACAACCTTAGCAGTGCCAGAGACAACAATCCAGTGTTCGCTGCGGTGATGGTGCATTTGCAAGCTCAAACGATGTCCGGGCTTGACTTCAATGCGCTTGATTTTATATCCATGTCCTTCTTCTAAAATTGTGAAAGAACCCCAAGGACGCAACTCAGTTGCAGCGACGCCTCTAGGTGTGACGGCTGAAGGTAGGTGTAGTGTGTTAACTTGTGTTGCTTCTTGAATTTGAGCCATAGTTACCTCGTTTTGGTACATGATTTTGTACAGAAGAAACTCATCAAAGTTCGCATTCTTCGGGAAACCCGGCAACGCGACTTCTATCAGTACTCTTATCCATTGATAGAAAAATCTGGTGCGATGTTGCAACCGTGAAAATTAGCAATTCTTACCACCTCTGCCCAACATAACATTCATCAAATCCTACGGTGTAATGTGTAACTGCTAAAAATGCATATCTACATAAAGTCTTCATCAAGCAATCAGACAACTTACACTAAACTTTAAAGTTATCGGTCAATAGTCAATTGTTAGTTAATTGAGCATTTTTACTGATGACAAATGACTATTAATTATTGATTCCGCGCTTCAGGTAAGAAAACGCCAATTCCGTTATGGACACGGGCAGCAGTACTGGAAGAACGATCAAGTAATTGCCCTCCAAGGTAAAGACTCGTAGAACTACCACCGTCCAAATTCAAGGCATCCACACATCCTAAAAGCTTCATTAATTGGGCGTGTTCTGCTAAAGTTGGTCCTTGCCCGCCAGCACGATTATGCACTGTAGCAATCATCAAGTTTCCGGCTGAATTTGTGCATATGCCGCTACGAATAGCTTTTTCCGCAATAAAGGCATTGCTAAATTGTTCACTTTTCGCGTTAAGGACAAAAGAGCGATTTTGCAGTAGGAGCGGTCCTGCTCCCAAGATATGGGGATAATTGCTAAAATCTGTAGGGCTAGTGGAACTGACGATGCGGATAAAAGAGTTAACAGGTAACTCCTGCACTCTATTGACAGCTTTACCGCGTAGTGTTAGTAAGTAACCATCTTGAGGAATGGAAATGGCAGTTTGACCGGCTTTGCCTCCTTCCATGCGATCGCTCACTTGATTTTTTTGGACAATAAGGACAATTTCGTTATCGCTTAAAGGGGTATAAGTCTTTCCCCACACAGGAGTGTAACGAGCAATGCCACTCTGAATGTAGCCACTATTGAGAGTTGAAAGCGGCAACTGCACGTTATTGTTTGTCTCAATTAAAGTTTCTTGCAGGGTGAGACGATTAATGTAAAACTGCCCGGAATCATTCCAAGCAATCGCCCCTCGGTTCAAAATTGGACTTGATAACCACACAGAGTCAAGCCGAATTGCTCCCAGAGGTAAGCGATTGTTGCGATTAAAAAAACCACCATTAATTGCCGCTACTGCTGAGTATTGCTGTGCAGTTTGAATCAATGGGGCAGTGCCTACAAGGGTGTTGGAATTCGCCAAAATCGGTTTCAGTTTTATTCCGGCATGAGAATCAATTTCTAACCAGACAACTGGAAAACTTGCTAGATCTAAATTCATCAGCTGTTGTCGCCAACGCAATCCTGGTGCCCAAGTAATATCTCTGGGTACCAAAGCATCCGGTCGAACATCAACTATGAGGCGATCAGGATTGGCTAAAGTACTAACAAGGGGAGATTGACCAAATGGAACATTAAGATAAATATTAGTTTGATTATTAACTACCTCTACAAGTTTGATTAATGGTTCGCGGTTTGGGATTGCAGGTTCCTGTTGTTCTAAACGAGGAGTATAACGTTCAACCAAAACTGGATCGGCGATGCTATCAAGGGTTATTATCCATTCTGTATTTGATGGAGAGGGATCTAGGGGTTGAGTTCTTTTTGCTGGTAACTCTTGTGTTATTTGCCAAAGCGCTGGGCTAGTCAAATTTACATTAACCTTTAGGTGATCGCCCTTATAAACAAGAATTTGTTGAATATCTGTGATTTGCGCTCTTTGTGTAGAAATTACTAAATTTTGACCATCAGCTTGTATCTGCCATCTCCGCGTTTTCACAAAATCAGTCATATCTAGATAGCGATAACCGCCTATTTGCATGCTAGATAATACAACTGGTTTTGAGAGTGATGAAAACCACTGTATTGGTTGTATGAGTGGATTGTTCGTGTTTAGTAAATCTACCCCGATAAATTGCCTGACTGCCCCATCACTGAGAAAAGTACTTAAAGAGTTATTTTCACGTTTCTGTGCCCAAGAACCGGGGAATGTATGACCATTCAGAGAAATTTGATTACCATAGAAGATCGCACCAGATACTTTGTTTACTCCCTGCGGCTCCTTACCTATTGCAGGAAATGAGGTAACTGCTAAGCTTATAACTATAAAGAGTAATGGGGGTAGAAAAATCTTGAAGAGCCTGCTGGGGTATTTTTTTACCATGAGTATCGCGTTCAGTAATTGGGAGTTAAAAGACAGTCCTTATCTTTATGCCTAACGACAGAGTTTCAAAAAGAAAATTCTCATGACATACGACGATTAAATTTGACTGCTTGATCCCAAAGTTTTTAAACGCTTACTATAGAAATTTTTTCGGACTCTTATCTGCTGTATCCTCATTTTTTTGGGAAATAATGATGAACGCACCTGAACGAACAATAACCTTAATCCGAAGTTGTATTTATTTCATCTGCACTACCTAATATGTTATCTATGTCAAAGAACAATGACATATGATTTGGGAGAAAACGTGATAATGTATATGTAGGTTTTTGTAACTTGTGAAACTTGTTAGAAAATTTTTGATAATTACTGTTACCACTAAGCGTGTTACCTAGTACAGTGCGTAAATCAGACTAGGACGTTATTTTTGGTTAGCAAAGTTGTATTTAGGTCTTCTATCCCAAGCCAAAAGTTGCTACTTAAGTAAGGTTTAGCTGAACGCCAAAAAACTGACAACAAACGCTCAGTAAAAGTCTGTAGAGCAAGTTAGAATAGTAGATTATAGGAATTGTCAAATGAGTATGTCTTGTAATACTCTGATTTTATCGCTAAATCAGGACAATTCCAGCAATAAAAGTATTTAAGCCTGAAGGCACAAGTTTTTTTTGCTTCGGAGGCATTGGCTGTCTCTGCCTGAGAACGATTCTCTATGTAGAGACAAGCGCCCTAATCAGTACTGAGTCCTGAGCAGGAAAAAGACAAAGGAGTAACTTTTTACTATTCTTTCTTACACTCAGGACTCAGGACTTTTCTTAAACCAGCAGAGTATTAAAATCCACGGACAATTTTAACATGGGAAAAACAAAAAAACCCAAAGTTAAAATTTTTTTTCTCAAAAATTCGCCACTAGGAAATTCTGCTTACGAGTAGTCACAAAAATCATCACTTGAATCAGGGATATATGAACAACGAACGAATGCATCAACAACAAACAATGTCAGTTTCAGAAAACTTGTCGGATAGTGGCTATCAAGGGCAAAGGTGGTTAGTGGAGGAAAGAGACGCTTGTGGTGTAGGTTTTATTGCCCACCGTCAGAATTATGCGGATCGCGAAGTTGTAGTCAAGGCATTAGCTGCATTAACCTGCTTGGAACATCGAGGTGGTTGTAGTGCCGATCAAGACTCAGGTGATGGTGCGGGAATCTTGACGGCAATTCCTTGGGAATTATTTCAACAAGACTTTGCTCTTGCTGGGACACCACTCCCAATAAACAAAAACATTGCGGTGGGAATGATGTTCTTACCACAGGATGGAGAAGCAGCAAACAAAGCGAAAGCAATAGTTGAACAAATCACGGCTGAGGAGAATCTAACTATACTGGGCTGGCGAGTAGTACCAGTACAGCCGCACATACTAGGGGTACAAGCGCGAGAAAATCAACCCCAGATTGAACAAATTTTTGTTGCCTCAGATGAGAAAAGCGGTGATGAACTTGAACGAATACTCTACATTACCCGCCGCCGAATTAATAAAGCGATTCCCAATTCTGAAGAATTATACATCTGCTCGTTTTCTAGCCGCACAATTGTTTACAAAGGCATGGTGCGTTCAGCAGTTTTAGGAGATTTTTATGGCGATTTAAAAAATCCGCTTTATACAAGTGCTTTTGCTGTTTATCACCGCCGCTTCAGTACCAACACCATGCCGAAATGGCCGCTGGCTCAACCAATGCGACTTTTGGGTCACAACGGCGAAATAAACACGCTCTTAGGTAATATCAACTGGATGATGGCACGAGAAGCAACTTTAGCGCATCCAGTTTGGGGAGAGCGCTTTGATGAACTTAAACCTTTTGTCCACGTTGATAATAGCGACTCAGCGACTTTAGACAACGTGCTCGAGTTAATGGTACGCTCTGGACGTAGCCCGTTGGAAGCTTTGATGATTATGGTTCCAGAGGCTTATCAAAATCAACCAGAGTTGCATAATCACCCGGAAATTATAGATTTTTACGAATATTATAGTGGTCTGCAAGAAGCATGGGATGGACCAGCACTTTTAGTGTTTAGTGATGGGCAGAAAGTCGGTGCGACGTTAGATCGCAATGGATTAAGACCAGCACGTTACGTTATTACTAAGGATGATTATATTGTCGTCGCTTCAGAAGCTGGTGTTGTGCAGTTTCCCGAAGCTGACATCATCGAGAAAGGTAGGCTTGGTCCTGGGCAAATGATTGCTGTAGACTTAAAAACACAAGAAGTCCTTAAAAACTGGGAAATAAAGCAGCGCACTGCCAAAAGCCAACCTTATGGAGAATGGTTGCGACAGCACCGCCAAGAATTGGGAGAGAAATGGGGCATGGGCAATGGAGAAGAATCATTTCCCACTCCTACTGATAGACAAAAGTTGCTCATCAATCAATTTGCTTTTGGATACACCACAGAAGATGTGGACATGGTGATTCAACCAATGGCAATGGATGGCAAGGAACCAACTTTCTGCATGGGAGATGATATTCCTTTAGCAGTGCTGTCGGGAAAACCTCACTTGCTTTATGACTATTTCAAACAGCGCTTTGCTCAGGTGACAAACCCAGCGATTGATCCCTTACGGGAAAGCTTGGTGATGTCCTTGAAAGTAGAATTGGGTGAGCGAGGTAACTTACTACAGCCAAAGCCGGAAGATGCCCGGAGATTAAAGTTAGCATCGCCAGTACTCAGTGATACAGATTTGCAGGCGATAAAGCAGTCGGAGTTTGCCACATCTGAGGTGTCAACTCTGTTTGAAATTGCAACTGGCTCTGAAGGATTGAAGGCTGCAGTTCAGTCTTTGCAGGTACAAGCAGCTGAAGCAGTACGGGCAGGAGCAAAAATTATTATATTGAGCGATCGCATTCAGTCTTCAGGGCTTGAGGTGGGGATCAATAGTGAATACACCTACATTCCTCCTCTGTTAGCAGTAGGTGCAGTACATCATTACCTGATAGAGAAGGGATTGCGAATGAAAGCATCCTTAGTGGTGAATACTGCCCAGTGCTGGAGTACTCATCATTTTGCTTGTCTCATCGGTTACGGTGCTGCCGCAATTTGCCCGTATATGGCTTTGGACACCGTGCGCGATTGGTGGTTCGACCCAAAAACGCAACAATTTATGGAGCGTGGTAAAATTGCTGCCATCAGCTTAGAGCAAGCTTTGAAAAACTATCGCCAAGCAGTTGAAGGAGGATTGCTGAAAATTCTCTCGAAAATGGGAATTTCTCTGGTATCAAGCTATCAAGGCGCACAAATATTTGAAGCGATCGGTATTGGTGGAGATTTGTTAGCACTGGGATTCCGGGGTACGATTTCTCGTATAGGCGGCTTGAGTGTTAAGGAATTGGCTGACGAAGTGCTTTCTTTCCACTGCAAAGCTTTCCCAGAATTGACGAAGAAAAAGCTAGAAAACCTTGGCTTTGTCAACTACCGTCCTGGTGGTGAGTATCACATGAACAGCCCGGAACTGGCAAAAGCTTTACACAAGGCAGTACAAAGCAATCAGCAAACAGAAAACGGATACGACCACTACGAAGTTTATCAAAAATACCTGCAAAATAGACCAATCACAGCTTTGCGCGACTTGTTGGACTTTCAAACAGAGCGATCGCCGATTCCAATTGCAGAAGTGGAATCGGTAAGTGCGATTGTCAAGCGCTTCTGTACAGGAGGAATGTCTTTAGGGGCTTTGTCGCGAGAAGCTCATGAAACTCTGGCGATCGCCATGAACCGCATTGGCGGTAAGTCTAATTCTGGCGAAGGTGGCGAAGATCCGGTGCGTTACAAAGTCTTGGATGATGTGGACGACTCCGCAAACTCATCAACACTACCGCATTTAAAAGGATTGCGAAACGGCGATACTGCCAGTAGCGCTATCAAGCAAGTCGCATCAGGACGCTTTGGTGTCACGCCAGAGTACTTAATGAGTGCCAAACAAATCGAAATCAAAATTGCCCAAGGTGCAAAACCTGGAGAAGGTGGGCAACTTCCAGGGAAAAAGGTTAGCCCTTACATTGCCACATTACGCCGATCCAAGCCTGGTGTTACCTTGATTTCGCCACCGCCGCACCATGATATTTATTCAATCGAAGATTTAGCCCAACTCATTTTCGATTTACACCAAATTAATCCGAAAGCACAAGTGTCGGTGAAGCTGGTTGCAGAAGTGGGGATCGGTACCATCGCCGCAGGTGTGGCAAAGGCAAACGCTGATATCATCCAAATTTCTGGTCACGATGGCGGTACTGGAGCTTCACCACTTAGTTCTATAA
>JAQYWP010000622.1 GCA_029379285.1 Rhizonema sp. PD38 | reverse complement strand
ACCAAGAGCATAGAAATCGGTCGCAGGTCCGACATTACCTCCTGCAATTTGTTCTGGCGGACTGTAGCCAGAAGAGTATAAGCGAGTTGAAGAAGACTGAGAACGAAAGAATTTGGAACTAAATTGTTTTGCTCCGCCAAAATCAATCAGTACGAGACGATCCCCCCAACCACCAGAATTTTGGGTACCGAGTGGCGATCGCAGCATTAAATTAGAAGGTTTAATATCGCGGTGAAGAATTTTGCGTTTATGTAGCTCTTGTAAAATCTCTACAGCAGAGGTAAACCAGTGTAATACCGACTCTTGGGGACACCCTTGAGGATACTGCTGAAATACTTCCTCCAGAGTATGACCATGGATTTTTTCCATCACCAGACAAGGTAGCTGATCTGGATTTAGATTGCCTAGATCGATCACAAAATAACCGTCAGCATTCACTTTCGGCACACTCGTATGCCGTAAGCTACTTAAAACGGCGGCTTCTTGAGCAAACAATTCTCGTGCTTTCAAAGAAGCTTCTACCAAAACTTTCAGAACCTTTTCCGTTTGCGTTTTTTCATCCCAAACTGTATAAATTTGGGCAAATCCTCCCGAGCCTAAACGCTGGAGTGGAACATAACGATCTAGAAGCTGTAGCGATGCGCCACAGCTATTACAAAATTTGTTTCCCCAAGGCTGGGGATAAGGACGCGCACAATTTGGATTTATGCAGTGACATGCACTTAGATTTACCAGAGACACAGCAGTTCAAGAACAGGTGCTGTGTCGATTGTACACAACTAAGGAGTAGGACGTGGGGAATTTGGCTTAGGAAAAAATTGAGAACTCTAGCGTTGCATCATACTACGCTTACGTTTTGCTGAACCTTTTGACTATTTCGGGCAGAAGTCCCACACCCAGTACCGCTTCGCAATTAGGAGCGAAAAATATTAATTATCTTATTGATAAAATTCTTGCACTAGATTGTGCTTTATCAACGGTAACTAAAGCACCCTGCATTAGTTCTTCTTCAAACTGGCGTAAAGTAGAAATTACAAGATTTTCAATACTGGTAAGTAAAATATCTTGAGTTCGTAGTTGAATGACACTGGGTGTTTCTACTCCCGTTGCTGCTAATAAAGAACCAAAATTTAAACCGTGGTTCAAGAAAATGTATCCTTTAGCTCTTGCCCACTCCATAATTACCCTGAGTCTTTGACGGGGGTCGCCGACACTAGACAAGTGAGCAGCTTCAGTATCGAATTTCTCGAAACCTTTATCCAATCTAGAAATAGGTTCATGTCAATCAATATCTTCATGCTGTCAAAAGAGAGACTTCAATTTCTTCTGCCCGCCAAGCAGCATAGGCAAGTGCTTCATATATATTATCTGCAAGTTCTAAGTAGGGATGTCAGTATTGGTATTTTATGATGCTATTAAACCAACGATTGTACTGACAGTGATGTGAGGTCGTCGTCCAGATGAGTATCGATGTACTCAAGCACCTTGCGGAATCTAGCTAGATAGATGTCAACAGAAGATGCAGTCAATGAAGTATCCTCAAGAGCCATATTCTCTAGACTACTCACAAAGGAATTAATAAGCTTGACAGAAGTTGCTCAACCACTGCACCTTAGGGCATTTAGGTGGAAGAGGTGGCTCAAAGTATTGAAATTTAGTTGCACCCCCAGACGCTTGATCGCGTAGAACGTTTTATTACCTGAGGGGTTCGCCTTAAAATGGGGTATGAACGAAGCCGATTTAACTCAGGAGCAAAAATATGATTGATCCAGAAAACCTGGAAAAGCTACAGAATATCTCCTTCGAGGAACGAATCATTATTATTGAGGTGCTTTTACACTCATTAAAAAATGATCTGCAAAAAAACGCTTCTCCCCAACCTGAATATAAACCTCGCCCCCAACGTCCAACTTTTGGATTTATGAAAGATACAGGCAAAATTCTTGGCGATGTAGTTGCACCCGTTCTATCAGAAAACGAATGGGAAGTACGAGAGTGAAACTCCTCCTAGACACTCACATTTGGCTCTGGTACACTCTCGTGATCCTAAACTCTCAAATAGCCTTCGCTTAACTATCGGTTCAGACACTACAAAACTCTCGCTAAGTTCAATTAGCATTTGGTTTGATGTGGTGTTTTTCATTATCTTCCTCATGACTGAACTTTTCTGATTGCTTCTCTTGGGAGAAGAACTTCTATGCCAAATTCGGCTGGGACAGAGCCATAGTCTCTTTTGTTAAAGGTAACAATCGCAGAAGCTTGACCATTAACAGCAACTTCCAAAACCATCTCATCATTTGGGTCCCGAAGTCTTGGATTTCCCGTGAAACAACGTTCAAAACATAAACCTGATAAAGCTTTTACCTTGGTCGCATCGTTTCTCACTTCGTACTCAACTAACGGCACTTCCATCCCAACTCATAGGAAACATATATTCTCCAGACGAGGGAAGATCCTGATTTTTGCTAGTGCGAGTTTCTTCATCAAGAACTTTGATGACTTTGTTGTAAATTTCTTCTGCTTGTTGAGGAGAATCACCAATGCTGGTTAATCCCAATTTACCAAATTGGGAAAGAGAACCCATCAAATGAAAGACCGTGCCTGTTTCGGTTCCACTATCGAAGTGCAACCTTTGGTGGGCGATAATGTCCATAAAGTCGTCAGGCAGGAGTCCTTGATAGCGTTTCTTTTGAAGGTTATCTGTGGCAATGTAGTATTTTTGACGCCCTTGCTGACTGTAAAAGGAACCAGATGAAAGATCGTAGCGACCGTTAGTTAATAATTTTAGACTCATGAACGGGTGGGTAGTACCGCCCTTACGTAGATTGATTTCAATTGCTTGAATATCCCACTGTCCATTACCTTGATCTACAGTAATAAAATCAACTCCAAATCTCTCTAATGCGCCTTTTTTTGCCAAGATTCTGCCAATTTTTAAGCCAAGCTGTTGTAATTGCAGTCTATATGATTCATCTGCTGGAAATCGGCAACCGAGGTAAATCTGACCGTCAGGCCCGCCAAGAATTTGATCGTGGGTTGAGAGGATTTCCACATCGCCATTGGGTGAAATGCGTCCTTGCACACTAGGCGATCGCTTGATTTCTCCTTCTACAAATGCTTCGACAATTCCTCCTATCTCGGTGAGGCGTCCTTTGAAATTCTCCCAATGCTCTTGTTTTGCTTGAAAGTTCATAGTTGAGAAGCCATCGCTAATTGCGGCGATGCGTTCACTATGAGAACCACCCGGAGGTGCTAAATTCGCAATTGGTCTAAGATCCAGCAGAGCATTTCCTTCTCCAGAAATGCCTTCGTTGAGTTTGACCACAATCCGCTTCAATGTTGGTTGGCGTTCCCATAGCTGAACAGCCGCTTCGGCCAAATCTGTATGATTCCAAACCCGATCACTACCATCAGGATATGGAACTTCACTTTCTGCAAAGATTTGCCGACTGCCACTTTTACTTCCCCAAATCTGTAAATCTGGAGCCGCCGCGTACAGTGGCACATTCAATTTCACAGACAATTCTCCTTCGTAAACGTCAGAATTGTAGCAGATCATATATGATTTTTCCTGCCTCAAAGCTTGCTGAATCCGCTCTATTAAACGAGGACGTTCTAAAATCTTTTGACTCAATGGTTTGAGAGAGGAATCGTAAGTAGAAAGGAGCAGCAAGCGATTGCGAGCATGAGAAAAAGGAATTCCCGGCAACAATTGTAAATAGTAATCAATAATACTGGGATGCAGTGGCATCGATGTGACGTAAATTAGTCTCGTGCGAGGATTTCGCAAACGAATTAATGAAAAAAGCAGACGTTCTTCATAATGCTCGCAGCCTTCAATTTTTCTGAGTTCGCGTTGGTCAATACTCAGCGAGGGAATGACTAAAATATCCGCATCGCTATCATCTAATGAGTCGAGAGTTTTCCAGCGATCGCGCAAACTTAACTGAAGATGCCGAAACTTTTTAATTTGTTCTGTCTCAGAAATATTAGGTATTTGCATAATATTAATGTTGATTACTCTACCAATTCCTTGCTCTGGTTGCTCTCAACCAAAAACGTGATCGCTTATTTAGGCAAGCCTGCCCGCTCCGATGATTGTGAGACTTCCCCCACTCTATCCAAAGACATAACCCAAGCAATTAGTGTGCTCATTTTAAACAAAAAAGGCAATTAACGCTATTTTCATTATGAGATACCTTTGGTTTTTACGTTCCTCTTCAGGCATAATTTGTCTAAATTTGTTTTATTTCTTTAGATTGATAAACTTGAAGCAGATAAGAATTAAATTTAAAAATAAGGGTAGAGAGGAGAAGTCTTTTACTCTTGTGAGTTTTGTATTGACTTTCCTTGCTATGTAAGTGAACTTAATTATAACCATTGTAAAGTTGCTTTAACAATCAGTGTATTGGTATAAAACCAGGGGCAAAAAAGCAAGGTTAGGAATTACAAGCAAATACAAACAGTGTTAAACCTTGGATTTAGTTTTTGATCCAAGGTTTAGTTTTGAATTCAATAACTATATAGGATACACCATCATCATGTCACAAGAACAATCATCACAACCACCGCAAGAACAGGAACTACCCGGCGATGAATCGAAAATGACGCCAAAACCTAAAGCAGACGATCATCAGTATCAAGGAAGCGGCAAGTTAAAAGACAAAGTCGCATTGATCACGGGTGCAGATAGCGGGATTGGTCGTGCTGTGGCGATTGCATTCGCTAAAGAAGGTGCAGATGTGGCAATTCTCTACCTCAACGAACATGAAGACGCTAAAGAAACCAAACAGTTAGTAGAAGCACAAGGGCGTCGTGCAGTTGCTATAGCAGGTGACATTGGTCAAGAAGCTTTTTGTCAGCAAGCGATACAACAAACAGTGGATGAATTTGGCAAACTCGATATTTTGGTCAATAACGCCGCCGAACAACATATGCAAGAAAGCATTGAGGATATTAGCGAATCACAATTAGAACGCACTTTTCGCACGAATATTTTCTCAATGTTTTTTATGACAAAAGCAGCACTAAAGCATCTTAAAGAAGGGAGTGCGATCATCAATACTACATCTGTGACAGCTTATAAAGGCAATCCGCAACTGCTTGATTACTCTTCTACAAAAGGTGCGATCGTTGCTTTCACTCGTGCCTTATCACAAAATCTAGTATCTAAGAAAATTCGTGTAAATGCTGTAGCTCCTGGTCCAATTTGGACACCTTTGATTCCCGCAACTTTTCCCAAAGAGAAAGTTGAAAGTTTTGGCAAAGAAGTTCCCATGGAAAGACCCGGACAACCTGAAGAAGTTGCACCAAGCTTTGTATTTTTAGCATCGGATGATTCTTCTTATATAACAGGTCAAGTTTTACATCCTAATGGTGGTTCAGTGATTAATGGATAATATCAAGTTTCTATGAATCGGCTCATTATTTTTACCTTTCATAACCGCCTCAAAGTATGAGTGATATTAGTTGTATTAGGGATATATAGACAGCCGTGGAAATGTCGTGAAAATTGAAGATACAGATACCCAACTTCTTATATGGTTGTTGATAATCTGTCTCTTCATGAACTGATTTAGAGCTACTGTATATAAATA
>JAQYWP010000621.1 GCA_029379285.1 Rhizonema sp. PD38 | reverse complement strand
AATAATGAAACCTCAAAAGTCTCTTGTCAATAGGGTTTGAAATGCGCTTACCCTGTTGCTAATATTCGTCTTGATGCAACTCAAAAAATGACAACAGAAGAGCTTAGTAGAAAAGCTTATGTTATCAGAATTGAGGATTTAAATGTATCTGGAATGTTAGCTAATCATAAATTAGCTAATGCTATATCCAACAACTGTTTTTATGAAATTCGTAGGCAACTAGTTTACAAACAAGATTTTTATGGAACAAAAATAGAACTCGTAGATAGATTTTATCCCAGTTCTAAAAAATGTTCTCATTGTGGACATGTCCAACCTATGAAACTATCAGACAGGATTTTTAATTGCCAAGGGTGTGGACATTCTCAAGATAGAGATGAGAATGCAGCTGATAATTTACTCAATGCTCCAAATAATGTAGTACGGTTGGCTAGACCGGAAAATAAAGCCTGTGGATTGGAAGGAGCCGACTCCCCAAGTTGAAGCAGGAAATCAGCACTAAATAAAGTTTAACTAAGTTTAGGTAAGTCTTTTATAGCAGGATGTGTGAGGTATGGTGAATTTAAGCGCAGTTTTAGAACCTATTGCGGCGTGGTTTCGTTCTTTAGGAGTTTCTGAACCAATTGTGCATTGGGGACATCCGGTGATGATGGCAATTGTGGTGTTTGTTATGGGTAGCTTTGTGGGGCTAACTGGTTGGCGTTCTAAACTTGTTGAAGATAAGGATGCTGCTCTTAAAAGTCGCACAGACCATCACAGTAAAACACCTTGGATGTTTTTATTTATGGCACTCGGCTATACTTGTGGCGTTTTATCCTTGGTGATGCAGCATCAACCAATTATGGAAAGCTCCCACTTTTGGACTCGCTATTTAGCGTTACCTGTAAAGCTAGGAGATTGAAGAGAAGAATACATACACAGATTATCATTTAAGCTCTTTAAAGAAGCAACTTAAGTGCTGATTCACAATGATCGCTCTTGCCAAAATTTGTTTGTGCCCTCAGACTAGAAGTCTGGGAGTTGCTGTGCAAAAACTCTAATGATTCAGGCGAGTGGTGTCATTATCTGTCTAGGCTACATTCTCGGGTTGCTTTTGACAGCAGTTCCTTGGGGTGGAGTGTGGATGTTAGTTATAAGCGTTATCGGGGCGATTCTTTTCAAACCACGACGCCTGCTTAAACAAAAGAATTCTTTCTTCAAGACTAACAAAGACACCCCAGGGCGATCGCCTACAAAAAGCAAAGAAAATCTTTCTTCCCCACTCCCCACTCCCAGTGCCAAAGTTTGGTTAGTTGCTGGTTTAGTGGGGTTGCTGGCAAGCATGTATTTTCAATTTCGGGTTCCCCACCCAAGAGCAAATGATATTAGTAAGTTTGTTCCTTTAGATAATAGTGACAACCAAGAACAACTTTTTATTGTCCGTGGTACGCTGACGAGTTCACCGCGTATGACTCGTAGTCAGCGAGGACAATTTTGGTTAGAAGCCACTCAGCTTGATGAGGTAAAGAATGATGTTGGTCCTGCAGCTGTAAGTAAAGGAGTCACAGGTAAGTTGTATGTGACTTTACCCTTACTACAATCTACAGGATTACATCCCGGTCAACAAGTCGCTTTAACAGGCATTCTTTATAAACCAAAACCAGCATTAAATCCGGGTGGCTTCGATTTTCAGCAGTTTCTCAAACAACAAGGCGCTTTTGCTGGTTTCTCGGGACGAGGAATAAATGTTGTGGACGAGGATCGTAAATGGGGATTGTGGAGAATTAGAGAACGGATTGTGCGATCGCAAGTTCGTGGTTTGGGTGTTCCAGAAGGTCCTCTTGTCAGTGCAATGACATTAGGTAGTAAAGTTGTCGATGTACCCTACGATATCCGCGACTTATTTGTCAAGGTTGGACTAGCTCATGCTTTAGCCGCTCCGGGGTTAAAAACTTCTATCATCTTAGGTATCGTACTAGCCCTCACAAAGCGTTCAACAAGATTCACTCAAGTTACCATTGGCGGCATAGCATTAATTATTTTTCTGACTTTAACAGGTTTTCAGCCAGGAGCACTTAGAGCCGTCATTATGGGATTTACGGCATTAATTGGCATAGGATTAAAACGAAAAGTCAAAAAGATAGGTGCACTCCTCGTTACGGCAGTACTGTTGTTATTACTTAATCCCCTATGGATTTGGGATTTAGGATTTGAACTGAGTTTTTTGGCAACACTGGGATTAGTCGTTACATTCGTGCCATTAATGCAACGGTTGGAGTGGTTACCTCCCACAATCGCTTCATTGATTGCCGTTCCCCTTGCTGCAATCATTTGGACGTTACCACTGCTGTTGCACGTATTCAGTATTATCCCAGTTTACAGTTTACCCGTGAATATCATCACCACGCCGTTGGTCTCTATTATTATTATTGGTGGGATGGTCAGCGGTTTAGTGGGCTTAATCTTACCTGATATTGGAAGTGTTCTAGCCAGTTTTTTGTATCATCCAACACATATTCTTATTCAATTGGAGCAATTTGTCGCTCAATTGCCTGGAAACTCTGTGGCACTTGGCAGTATATCTACTGCAACAGTAATAGTCATTTATACATTAATAATCTTAACTTGGTTAGTTCCTTGGTGGCAGAAACGGTGGTTCTTTGGAAGTTTGATAGCTGTAGGTTTGGTATTCATTCCAGTTTGGCAGGCAAACACAGTGTTTCAAATAACAGTGCTAGCCTCAGGTACAGAGCCAGTGTTAGTTATTCAAGAAAAAGGTAAGGTAACGCTGGTTAACAGTGGAAATGAAAGTACAGGACGTTATACAATATTACCGTTTTTACAACAGCAAGGTGTGAATCAAATTGATTGGGCGATCGCTAAAGATTTTAAAAGCAACAGCAATAATGGTTGGTTTGAGCTACTGCAATATCTACCCATTAAAACTTTCTACGACTATTCTCCCACCTCAGACAACTCCCTCGTTAGTCTAGAAATTCAAAAAGAAGTACAAAAGCACAATGGAGCTTACCAACCCCTGTCAGTCGGTCAAACTGTAAGTACTGGCACAACTATGGCACAATTAATCAACGACCAATTACCCATCATGCAAATGCAAATTCTCGGTCAGAGTTGGTTATTAATCGGTAATCTCAAATCCAACGAGTTGCTCCAAATAATGAAAAGAAGCGGATTACAACGTCCACAAGTGCTGTGGTGTCTAGGCGAATCCTTGAAAGAATTCATTTCGATCTTGCAGCCGCAAGTAGCGATCGCATCTTCAACCACACTAGATCCAACAACCTTGTCCGAACTCAGCCAAAGCCAGACGAAACTGTTCATCACAGGAAAAGATGGTGCCGTTCAATGGACACCGCAGCGTCAGTTTGAAGCATTTATCCAAGGAACAGAAAACAAATCTTCAAACTTGTAACAGCAAGCTGCTTTATTTTTCAAGTAGGGGCGAACGGTGAGACAGCCCTGCAGGAGGGTTAGCCCGACCTAGGGGACTGCGTTAGCGTTAGCGAAGCGTTAGCGAAGCGTTAGCGAGGAACGAGCGTCAGCGGTAGCGAGGCACGAGCGTCACCCGTTAGCGCAGCGTTAGCGAGTCTTCGAGCGTCAGGGCTGTTCGCCCTGAAAATGCGGTAGACGCGATACAGATTCTTCTGTGAAAAACTGATAAAATATATGCTAATCTCATTAAAGTAGAAATAATGTGCCTTGTGGAGAGGTGTCCGAGTGGTTGATGGTGACGCACTCGAAATGCGTTTTAGGGAAACCTAACGGGGGTTCGAATCCCCCCCTCTCCGTTTTAAAACCCCTTTAACTTAGAGAGTATGAGTCTGGTATGGCAGGCTGATTTTTACCGTAGTCCGCAGCAGAACATTCAAGGACAAGTGATATGGGAGTTGTTGATTTGTAGTGCAACTCGTAGCTTTGAGTATACGGCGACTTGTCTCCAGTCAGAAGCCAGTTCAAGTTGGCTTGTCTCTCAAATTCAGCAAGCAGCAAGTAAACAAAAACCAGACATCATTCAGGTGTTTCGACCTCAATCATTGAGCTTAATTGAACAAGCAGGACAAAGTTTAGGTATTTGTGTAGAACCAACTCGGCACACTTTGGCGTTAAAACAGTGGTTAGCCGAAAAGCAATATCCCATAACTTTAGACAAACCACCACCTGTACCATTACCAGAAAACCTCTGGGGAGAAGAGTGGCGCTTTGCTAAAGTTCCAGCTCGTGATATCGGAGAAGCATTTAGTGATCGCCCGATTCCGATTGTCGTTCTGCCAGAATATCTCCTACCGATCAATCTTGGACTGGCATCAACCTTACCTATACCTGGTGTCATCATTTATGGTGGAAGACAATCAATGCGCTTGGCAAAGTGGTTACAACAAGTACGTCCCGTAACGCTAAATTACATTGCAGGTGAAAGTCATGGGTTAATTTTAGAAGCTGGTTTAGCAGACAGATGGATTGTAGCAACATTTGAAGATTCTGAAGTTGCAGCTGCTGCCAAAATTTACGAACAACGCAAACAGCAAAGTCGAGGATTGCATTTTTTGTTAGTGCAACCAGATGATTCAGGAATGACTTATACTGGGTTTTGGTTATTACAAGAAGATCAAAACAAACTCAGTTGATTAGGTGGAGCCTTCAGGTTATTCCAAAGTAAAGGTGGAACAGGTACACCACTTTCTTCTAATAACTGTTGGAAATAACGGGCTGTACTGGGCGATCGCTCTTCTATCGGACAATGAACAAAGAAATAAATTCGCGTCTTTACTGCCAACCACTGTTTAATATAAGTCGCCCATTCCTCCATAAATAGCTGATTCACTGACAAATCCGGATGAGAAATAAAGCGAATTAAGCTAAAAGGTGCTGTTAAACTAAATTCTACAGGTAGTTTAGGCTTGCGCCGCTCAGATTGTAACTGTGGATCTTCGTCTCCAGTATAGATAGGACGAGTGTCTAAGAGTACTCTACCAACGCCCAACCTCTTTAAAAGCGTTGTCAAACGACTGGCATGAGGTTCTACAAACCAGTAACGATGGCGAACCTCTAAAGCAAGATCGCTACCTGTTTGCTGCCAAGCTTCCAGAAAAATAGTCAGATCATCAAGTAATGCAGGTGAGTAACTAGGTGGTAACTGGGCAAACATCGGTCCTAGATGTTGACCTAAAGGACGCATCTGTTGTATAAAGTTCAAACTATCAGATATATGTGGTTGCAGCAATCCTTTGTGAGTAAAGTCTCTTGGTAATTTGAGGCAAAATTCAAAACCGGATGGAGTCTCTGTAGCCCAACGAGTGACAGTTTCCTGATTAGGCACAGCGTAGAAAGTTGTATTGCCTTCAACTGTGGTGAAGCGTCGGCTGTAGAGTTGCAAAAAATCAGCCTGACGAGTACCTTGAGGATAAAATTCACCCACCCAACCTTTATATGCCCAAATTGCACAACCAATAAAAAAGTCCATAAAGCTACCAACCCAAACAGCCAATACTCTTATATTTCAAACTTTTTAATTTTTAATTTTTAATTCCACTTTCTCTAGCTCTATTCCCCCACTCCTGGTGCGAAGCCTTTTGACAAGGAAAGTAACTCGCGGATTTCTTCACGT
>JAQYWP010000620.1 GCA_029379285.1 Rhizonema sp. PD38 | reverse complement strand
GTTGAACTTCCTTGGTAGGTTACTAAACTCTGGGTTACCAACGCCATTGCTGGTGATCATGTCTTGAATTTGTTGCACCAGCTCTCGCGTATCGAACAACTCATCCGCATCCAACCCTGCCACTGGATCGCCTGTGATGTTGCGGACGTTGTCCATTCCTGACTGTATACTAGTCAAGCCAACTGCGCTCAATTTATTAAAGATATCTGGCAAATCTTCAATTCGGATGCCTCGTAATTGAATATTCTGCCTGCTAGTAATATCAGCGTTACCATCATCACCGTAACGCTGTACCACGGACGCTAAGACGCGCATCTGATGGCTTGTAAGAATGCCGTTGGGTATCCGCATCCGCATCATAAACTTGCCAGGAGTAGCTGGACGAAAGAACACACCTACCCACTTGAGTCGATGATCGCGATCAGTCTCATCCATTGCCTCCCAGCCCGAAGAGGCAAATTTGTCAATCTCGACCTTGACAGCGAGTCCATCTTTTACTGCCTTCAATTTCTCGAACTTGTTTAAGCCAGCTGTGGTAGTTGCTGTTTCTGTCATGAGCTAATTTTCGCGTGCAAGTTATTGATCGCTATCCCTGTTGAATCAACAAGGATGCAACTGAGGAGTGTGATTTATTAGATAAACCTTAAGTTAATGTTATGTAAACTGAAAAAACGTATGTTTTGTTACAAAAACTTTATACTATTGCGTAAAAGACAATGATTTTATGGGTTTTCCGCAATAAAGAGTGAAGGTAGTGGGTATATGAGTTGTAAGTTAAGAGAGTGCTAAGTTTTGAGTAGAGCTTCCGCTTTACCCTACCTGCTTTTCGGTCAGAACTTCTAAAATGATGGCTTATTTGCCTTTCGGATCATTCATGGCTATGAGTAAAATCAACTCATAATGTTTCAAAATTTTTCCGTGGCTATAAATCGTCGTCATTTCATCACTGGCTTTGGAGTGGGTTGGGTAGGAAGTTATTTATCCGTCGTAATAGCGGCTTGTTCTTCCCAAGCATCTGGAAATTGGCAAACCATCGGGACATTAGACGAGCTAAAAAAGAAAGGTCAGTTGCTTGACAAAAACTCACCATTAGGTCCGGTTATGGTTGTGGATGCGTCCAAAACCAATCTGGTCGCAGTTAACCCTACCTGTACTCACGCAGGTTGTACAGTGGAATGGAAGGGCAATGCTAAAAAATTCCAATGTCCCTGTCATGGTGCAGAATATGGGATAGATGGCAAAGTACAAAGAGGTCCTGCGACAGAAGCACTCAGAATTTACGCAGCGAAGATAGAAGGCAATTCAGTTTTAGTGAAATAAAAGTTTTAGGGGTAATTAATAGTTAACAACTAACTCCAGACATGGATAATATTAATCAGCTTTTGATGCAGGCGCAGGCTGCATATGATGCATATGACTGGTTATCGTTGAGTCAATACTTACAACAGTTAATTCTGGGCGAAAACTCAAAACATCTAGATATTTATAAAAATCGGGAACATTTGCTGGAATTATCTCTTGCAGTTTTAAAGAAAGGAGATTTTCAGCAACGCTGGGACATATTTAAGGTTTTTAAATACTTTGATATTATTGTCATCCTCCCAATGATAGATATTTTAGAAAATGAAGATATTGACGAAGAATTACAATGGTATGCAGTACAGATCTTACGAGAACTGAAAAAGCCTGATGCTGTTGCACCTTTGGTTCAATTAATCAAAAAAGGTGAAAATGAAGAACTCAGGATAATGGCAGCATCTGTTCTGGGGCAGATGGGCACACAGGCTATTACTGCCTTGACGGAATTATTAGCACACAAAGAGACAAAACTGTTAGCGGTGCAATCACTTTCCTTTATCCGCCAACCTGGAATTATCCCACCTCTGTTAAGTGTCGTGCAAGATTCACATGTTGCTGTACGGGCTGTAGCGGTTGAGGCATTGAGTAGCTTTCATGACGATCGCGTACCACCAGTGCTTTTAAATGTTTTGAATGATGTATCTGCAACAGTCAGGCGGGAAGCAGTGCTAGGTTTGGGTTTTCGCCCTGACTTATGTTCAGAATTGGATTTGGTGAAGAGGTTACAATCCAAGCTTTATGACTTAGACGAAGATGTTTGTTATGCAGCGGTAACTGCCCTTTCCCGGATGCGTTGTGACGCTGTTGCTGAGCAATTATTTCAGTTGCTGATGTCGCCTCACACACCAATAAAGTTACAGCTAGAAGCTATCCGTGGCATGTCTTGGGTAGAAACTTTATCTGGCTTGGAGTATCTGCAACAGGCATTTCATCAACTAGAATTGTTACCATTGTTGCTGGAAATTGTCAAGGTTCTAGGGCGAGTACAGTCGCCTGATAACACTTGTAAAGCTACTGAGATTTTACTAGAAATACTGCAATCTCAGCATCCGGGGGTTGAGATTGCTACAGTCAAAAGCGTGATCGCTCTATCTTTAGGACACTTAGGCAATCAGCAGGCTGTCGAACCATTAACCGCAATGTTGGCAGATCCTGATGATTCGGTAAGATTACATGCGATCACTGCACTAAAAAATTTAGAAGATCTTAAGAGTTGTTAAAGGTAAACCTGTAGATCCTGTTAACGACTTCGCAGACACTCGAAAATCAGGATGAACTTGGGGTTAAATCTCTCCGAAAACCTCTCCCCAAACTAGATTTATCACCTTTTTCTCTACCCTCGGCAAACATTCGCGCAGTTATCTTAACCTATCACAGATGTTTTCTTTGCCCAGGCAAAAATCTCGTAATCAAGCCCTTTTATTATAGCATTAAAATTTAATTCTACTTTAACCAAAACATAATCATACTCATCAGCAAAATGCGATACTGTACTTCCTGTATCGTGTAAAAGTAAAATTTTCTTCGTTGCTACATAGAAAAAATAAACAAGCTTCAAATCATGTTTATGATTAAATTCCAGAAAAGTCATTTACGAAGGTCGATTTGGTTTGCACTTGGCTTGATCTGCGTTCTTATGTTCGCGCTCGAATTGCCTCAGCTTGGTTCAATAATGACCAACTTCAATCATCAGGGTTCTATACATGCATACACCCCGACAAACCAACCTGGGACTCCCTATTGGTCGGTTGGGGTATATAGAGATTCAAACCATTTGCCAGATTTTTAGTAGCTCCTGGGTTTTGTCGATTCCAATTTCAACCTTTGACGAAACGTTTCCAATTGACACTCTCCGCTTCTTCGATACGGATATTCTTAAAGCATGAGCGACTGTAATATCTTTACTACTCAGGTAAGCGCGTCTCAAAACTATGAATTGCAATGGAGCTTATTGATGTCTCCTCAAGGTTGTTTCGGACCGTACCTTCCAGCCAGTCAGTAGGCTTTTAATTTTGTACTGACATATTCAATATAGCACAATTTTCATTATTCACGCCCTTAGAAATAGCCGCAAAGCTCGCACTCCTTGAGTACTCTATCCGGCAGACTTAGCGACTTTGCGTCATACAAGGACGGGGTTTTCAACCCATTTTTCCGATAAATTATCAAGACAACTCCAATGATTTCCAGGTTTGAAAAACGTGTACGAGCGATCGCATGGATCGCCAGTTGTTTGCTGTTTATTTCGACGTTCTGGATTGAGCAACCTGCCTTTGCCTACGAAGCTTCGGGTAATGGCGTTAATGTGATTATCATGATTGGTGATGGTATGGGTTGGCAGCCTGCACGAGCAGGTGCAATCGCCAACGGCGCTCCCTTTTACACTCGCGGTAAAGGTAGTGGTTTGAACATTCAAAGGTTGGGTGGTTATACTTATGCCACGACCTATGGAACCACGATTTATGACCAAACGTCGGGTAGATTCAGTACGAGTAATACCGCAACGGATGAAACCAATCCGGTTACTAATGCCAGTCCCTTACGTCCCAATTTTTCCTTCAAGCCAACGCCCTTTAACCCTGGTATTGATATAACAGATACAAGCGCAAGCGGCGGTGCTACTGACCAGAGTCTAGGTAATCTGGTAGGTTGGGAGCCAGAAAAAGGTGGTGACAATCCTTGGACACCTTCTACCCCTCAGCCTTGTGAAATCGAGGTTCCTTATGGGCAATCGATTTCCTCAATCCCCAAACGCTATACCTGCCAAGCAGAGTACATCAAACTCAGCTATCCCGACTCGGCAAATACAGCCACAACGCTTTATACCGGGGTTAAAAGTTACAACAGTGCGATCGGGGTAAATATCTACGAGAAACCTCTAGAGACTATCCTACAAACAGCAACTAAGCGTGGAAAGTCTACAGGTCTGGTAACCTCTGTGCCAATTGACCACGCAACCCCTGGTGCAGCCGCAGCCGCTGTCAAGCGCCGCAACAGATATGATGGTAATTATCCGGCGTTAGACAACCTTTTACAGCAGGCAATTCGACCTGATTTTCAGGAAAATCCTGATCGCTCAGACCTACAAAACACCTACCTACCTACGGTGCTGCTAGGTGGTGGTCATCCCCTCGACCACGATAATACCGTCAACACCCCAGGAAAGCCAGGATATAAAGACCCTGGCACTTGCAATTACGTTTACATTAGGGCCTCTACCTACAAGGAACTGACGGGTAAGACTTCCCTAAGTGATGAAAAAGCTTGCAGCGCTTCTGCTGCGTCCAATTTGAACAACCGCTATGGCTATCGTTTCCTAGAGCGGAGTCCGAATGCGACTAAGCTTTTGTTGAAGACTTCTAGAGAAATTAATCCCAACAATGGCGATCGCTTACTAGGTCTTTACGGGGCGCGGGGACAGGAAGGCAACATTCCAGTTAGCGGTGCTGATAGAGATTACAGCATTACCGGCCTTGCCAACTTTGCGCGTCAAACTTCTCTGTACTTCCGTAATGATGCTGATGGTAGACCTGTGCTTTACCAGCGTGGTGATTTGCCTGTGAATGATACTGATCGCCCCCTCCAACCTGGTGAAACTGACGAGGCATTCATTACACGTGAGGTGAACGAGAATCCTACCCTCGCGGATATGACCCAGGCGGCACTAAATGTCCTGGGTAAAGACCCGGATGGCTTCTGGCTGATGGTGGAAGGTGGGGATATTGATTGGGGAATCCATGACAACAATATCGACAACATCATTGGTGCTGTACTCGACTTTGATAAAACTGTGGGTCTTGTAATTAAATGGATCGAGCGTAATGGTGGTTGGAAGAAGAATGTACTGGTTGTCACGGCTGACCATGACCACTACCTGACGCTGTACCCTAACTTCCCAGAATTGTTGAGAACCAAGGGTGCAAAGGCAGTCACCTTCGGTTCTGAAACTGACTCAGAAAAAGTAGGTCACAGTTTTGGCTCAATTCCTGAGGACAAGTATGGCTGGGGGAACCACACTCGCCGTCCAGTGCCTGTTTACTATCAGGGTAGACCGTTTAAACTAGATAAGTACATCGGCAAGGGTTATAAAGTCTACGGATTTGATATTCCTGGCATTCCAGGTGGAGTAGACCAGGTTCACATCTATAAAGCGATGTACGAGGCAATTACCGATGAAGAACCCCAGGATTCTTAGAGGGTGTTTATAAAATAAATCTTAAGCAGTTGAGCAACGATGCTTACGGGCGG
>JAQYWP010000619.1 GCA_029379285.1 Rhizonema sp. PD38 | reverse complement strand
TCTATGCCCTACCCTTTCCGGTAGTAGTTTACGAGGAATGCTACGTATTATTATAGAAATTATTAGCTTTAGCAAAATTGAATATATATCAGACAAACAATGCTTCTTCTTTCGTGCGGTAGCTGCAAAGAAGGATGATCCCTTATGCCAAGTATATAAAAGTCTTCTGAAGAATGTGAAAGCTGGGTATCTAGTTAGTGAAGAAAATTGTTGGTATATTCGCTCGGCTAAAAGCATTAACGATTCTCCATTTATATGGGTTAAGGAGCAAGACTTATCAAAAATTCATACTTTAGTTAAAATGAAGAAACCTGATTACTACCCACAGTATATAAGCGTTTCCTTTGGAGACACATTTTTAAAAAGTCCAATGACGATTTACTAGACAAGTTAGCGTTAACAAAAGTTTATATCAAAATCGAGGAATTCTTGTTACTAGTGGTAATATGCTGAAATCTTCTGAAAAAGCTGAAAATCTACGTCGCAGAAATCATTGTATTGTTTCAGAAGTTGATAATGATGCGAAACGTTTGAAAATTAGTGATATTGCTATTCAGGACTATCGCAGCGCGTTAACTGACTTTCAACAGAAAGAACCTTTTGATAAAAAAATGGGAGTTTTACACGACGAAGGGCGACCAATTTTTTATTGTGAACCTCAAAATGGTCAAACCGAAGTCACATTATTTGGTCACTGTCCAAATTTTCGTGTTCCTTATTCCCCTAATCGAGATGGCAAAGCTGCGTCAGCAATTGAATTTATTCCTAAAAGTATTCGTAAATCAGAAAAAATTGATTTAGTTAACGCAATATTTGGTTTTGTTAAAGAAAGAGAAAAAAATACATCAAAAAAGTCCGTCGAAAAATCTTTAGAGGCTCTTGCTAGTCGAGTATTTGTA
The DNA here is from genome assembly GCA_029379285.1 of Rhizonema sp. PD38. GTDB lineage: Bacteria > Cyanobacteriota > Cyanobacteriia > Cyanobacteriales > Nostocaceae > Rhizonema. The sequence goes on along the minus strand of JAQYWP010000619.1, from coordinate 4,714 downwards.
GAGGATGCTATTTGTGAGAAAAATGCTAGTGACGATATCTGGTTAACTGGGAATGTGAACAAGATAGTGACACCAAAAATTCTTTCAACGCCAAAACCCACAACATTTCAACATTACTTAGTTCAAAAAAGTTCAGAAAAAATCCAACTGAAACATTATGCTAGCAAGCCACAAACAGATAACGAAAGTGGGGAAATAGTCATTCGTGGACATAAGTTATACTGGCATAAGCCAGATGTAAATTGTGAAGATATTCAAGAAACAGATCAGAAAAAAATAGAAAGATCGCGCTCACAATACACAGATATAAAACCCATAAAAGCAGGTGTCTCTTTTAACTTCAAGATCCACTTTGAAAATCTCAATGATATAGAACTTGGTGCGTTGCTGTGGGTGCTGAACATAGCCCAAGACGAACGCTATTGCCTTTCACTAGGCATGGGTAAACCTTTGGGAATGGGTGCCGTTAAAATTAGTCACGAGTTACATCTGAGCGATCGCTTCTCACGATACTCAAAATTATTCAATGAAAATCAATGGTTCACTGGAGAAGAACACCAAAGTGATACCGCTTCAAAACATGCTGCTTGCGTGAAAGCATTTGAAGATTATGTGGTAAATAACATTGATGACAACGACCATCCAGAAGGATGCAAAGCTACAAAGGTCGAAGAAATACCTCGTATCCAAATGCTGTTGGCAATGCTGCGATGCGATAATCCGCCACCCGCAGAAGAGACTCGGTACATGACTATCGAGCCTAATGAGTACACAGAACGACCTGTTTTACCAACTCCTTTGCAAATAAAGAATATTCCTGATAAACGTAGAGGTAGATTTTTGACTAGTACACCTTCGCTCACTACACAAGTACATAAAGTTTGTGAAAAGCCGAAGAAGAACCCCAAACAACAGGAACAAAATGATTCTCAGAAAAAGCATTTAGATAAGGGCAATGGTGGTAACTTCGCCACAGCAAGACCGCAAAAACTACCAAACTCTAAGCGTTGAAAACATCAAATTTATAAGAACACTCGTTGAAAACCTTGCAGCTTCAGCCCAAGGATGAAATCGGTTTAAGGCATTTATTTATGCTTTTAAGGGGGTTGGGGAAGGCTATGGTAAATCGAGACAATACAGCGTGTTCGAGTGCTTTAGGTTCAAGATAGGAGGGATGATGGTTGCATTTTCCTGTAAAACCTGGTAACGTATCCAGTAACAGTGTCAGAGCAAAATCATGCACCCCCATACTGATCGAGTACGCCGTCACCGGGCGCGGCAAGCCAATCAGGGCTTGCGACGTATCGAACTGTCCATACCTGCAACCGACGCCCCGCTTTTGCAGGATATTGCGGCCGCTTTGCGGGCTGGAGGAGAACAAGGCGAGCAGGTGCGGGCCAAAATCCGCGAAGCGGCTCCCGGTGCGTCAGAACGTACCGGAAAAGACCTGATTGCGGCCCTGCGGGCCTCTCCGCTGATGGGGGCCGATCTCGATCTTGGGCGCGACCCGTCCGAGGGCCGCACCATTACCTTTTGACGGCTGGCATGTCTCGTTACCTGCTGGATACCAACGTCATCAGCGAAGTGGTCAGGCCTGTGCCGCATGAAGCCCTCCTGCAATGGCTTTCCCCGTTGCCGGAATCCTCCCTGTACCTTTCCGCCATCACCATCGGGGAACTGGTGAAGGGCATTGTCGCGCTTGAAGAAGGGCAGAAAAAAACCCGTCTGAAACGCTGGATGAATACCGACATTCCGGCGTTATTTGCTGGCCGTATCCTTTCCTACGACGAGCAGGCGGCACGGTTGTGGGGGGTATGGTCAGGTGAAGGAAAGCGCATCGGCCGATCGGTGCCATTGCTGGATGCACAGATTGCCGCGACAGCCGCCCGTTACGATTGCGTACTGGTGACGCGCAATCATAAAGACATAGAACGATTGCCGGTACAAATTTGCAACCCATGGGAAGGGTAAGAAACGGCCTTCAACCTTTCAAACCAGCGTTTGTTGAAATGAAGCGAATCCCGGCAACAGAGCTTTATTTGTACCGACTTACTGACCGTTAGATACAGTCAGAGTTTCCAGACAATCTTGCCGGAATGAACATTGACCAACACTTCCAAACCCTCACCACGTTTCCTCCCCGTCAATTTCAACGTGAAACCATTACTAGACTTCTTCATCGCCAAGACATTCTTCTGCGCGCACCCACAGGTTCGGGAAAAACTGAAACTGCGATCGCACCTTTTCTCTTCGCCAAAACCCTCAACCTTGACTTTCCCGATAAACTTATCTATGTTGTACCGCTGAGAACCCTAGCAAACAGTCTCCGCCAACGGGCAGAAGATTTAGTAGAACGATGGGCGCAAGTTCATCAGCTTCCCCGTCCTTTAATTGTGACGCTGCAAACAGGAGAAAATCCGGAAGATCCTCGTTTTGAAGGTGATATTGTCTTTTGTACCATTGATCAGATGTTGAGTAGCTTTTTAAATATTCCCTACTCAGTCGGTCGCGGTTCTGCTAATGTCAACTCTGGGGCAATTTTTGCATCTTACTTAGTGTTTGATGAACTGCATTTACTCGACCCAGAACGCTCTTTTACTACTGTCCTCAAAGTCTTGCAGCAAGTCAAAGGTGTTTCGCCATTTCTATTAATGACAGCCACATTAACCGATGAACTTGCAACCCAAATTCAAAACATGATTGACAATGGAAATCATTCGAGTTGAAGATGCCGATTTGCAGGTTCTAGAGAGTAATCGTTGCCGCACTTTTCGGGCAATTTCTCAACCGCTGACTGCACAAGTTATTTTGGCTGACATTCACTCCCACCACCGGAAACGAGTCATCATTATCTGTAACACTGTATCTCAATCTCAAGGACTTCATCGAGATTTAGAAGCACTCAATCTTGAATATGAATTAAATATTACACTCCTTCATGCCAGATTTTTACCAGAACATCGCGCTCAAAAAGAAACTTTCCTAAAAAAGACATTCGCTCAAAACTGGCGACAAAATGATGAAGAGATTTGCCAAGTTCTTATTTCCACACAGGTAATTGAAGCTGGGATTAATATTACCTGCGAAGTTATGCACACTCAACTTTGTCCGATGAACTCTCTACTACAACGAGCTGGTCGTTGTGCCAGATTTCCAGGAGAATGGGGAGAGGTGTTTGTCTATCAGTCAGTTGAAGTTAATCAGGTGAATTTAAAATTAGCTGAGATAGATTTGGAACCTGAATCAGTGGAAGCTGAGAAGACAAAACAAAGTTTTCTACCTTATAAAGAAGATTCCTGCGTACTGACATGGCAAGTTTTACAAACCCATACTGAATCAGAAAAAGCTAGTCACAATGTTGGTTTTCGGACTGAGGAACAGTGGATTAATCAAGTTCATTCGGCAGAAAATTTACTGGCACAGCAGCGCAGGCAAAATAGTCGGATGGATTTTGAACAAAGATTTGAGGATGCTTTTTTTAGGGGAGATGAATCTGCTGCTAGAGATTTAATTCGTAGCGTTGATAGTCGCAGTATCTTCGTTTGGGAACAATCTAGTTTTATTGATATCAGTGATGAAGAGCCAATTAATCCCCAAAAACTATTAGCTTTTTCGGTTCCTGTCACTACACTTTGCACAGTCTGGGAAGAGTTCAAAAATCAAGGGTTTGGTGCAGACTGGATTTTTAAGCGGATTGAAGCACCCAAGGAAAAAGCTGAAACATACAGTCAACCAATTTGCACGCCAATTACTTCATACGAGAAGTTAAAAACCAGTATTCGGATTTTAGTCAATCCCCGTTTTGTGGAATATGACGAGCATATAGGGTTGATGATGGGCGTGAATACGTATGGTAACGGTTTCAAGTCACCAGAAAAACCTCAGCGTACCACTCCCAGTCAGTATCGTTATCGTATGGATAATTACGTGGGACATCTCGTGTTGATGTGGAAATGTTGGCGAGAACCTTTCACGACAAATCAGTTCAAAAATGGAGAACCTGTAGAAACTACTTACGGTAGTGTTAGCAATGAACTTTTAGCCATAAGTGGGCGATTTATTAAAAGCAAAATCTTTCCCCAAGTGAAAGAGACTGAAGCAGAAGCTTTGTTTGAAATACTCGTATTTTTTGCTATCTTTACCCATGACTTAGGCAAGTTACAACTTAAGTGGCAGGAAGTGATGCGGGGATGGCAAGCGATCGCATACTCCTCCTTCCAAGGGCGAAATCCAGGAAAACACCTGCTTGCACACACCGACTACAACCCAGATGATAAGCAACAACAGGAGGCGCTGAAAGCCTACGAAAAGAAACACAAGCGCCCTAACCACGCAATTGAAAGTGCTTTTTTAACACAGGAGATTCTGAAAAAATCTTTAATCCCACTGCTACGCGACCATTTTACCAAAGATGCAGAAAAAATTAAATACCTTTGTTATACGGTCATTATGGCAGCTGGTCGTCATCATTCTGCTTGGGCAAGCGGATGGGATAATGCTGATGTGGCAAGATTTAAGAATATTGAATTACACGTAGGGGCAACACAGGCGATCGCTGACAGTTGGCGGAGTATGAAGCGGTTTTTACCCACGACGTTACCTTTACCTTCCCTCATATCTTGCACCTGGAAATTTGGATGTCAATTCCTTGACTAAGTGCCAAGTCTCTCAGGCGTTCAATGTGTTGTAAAAGAAGTAACAGCACTAATTGTGG
>JAQYWP010000618.1 GCA_029379285.1 Rhizonema sp. PD38 | reverse complement strand
CTATTGGGCATTGCCCACCATATACAAGTTTTTTAAATCTTATAGGAGTGCCATTCGTTAATTTTTCAGCTTAATTAAAATTATCGATATTTTAGTATTTTTTTTACTTGGCGATATGCATTTTGTATAGTATGCTTCTGAAAAGCTAGAAAAGCTAAGTTATGTGTACAGTTTTGGCAAGCTAATGCACTTCTAAACTGCGCTGCGTTATAAAGCATATTAGTTTAGTACTTAGCAAATTTTTACCTTTGTTTTGTTGCCAAAAATTTTCTCAGTACAAATCAAAAAATGTTCGTATAATCACCAAATATTACATTGGAGGAGATTCAGTTATGGGTTGGTTACAAAGACTTTTTGGTTTGGAAAAACCACAAGATGCTCAAGTTAACCCCGAGCCATCTGCTGCACCAGAGGAAACTTCAACAGGCAATACTGGGGAAACTATTGCTCCCGAACGAGTAGGACTGAATGGAGAATACGATCAAAGTGGTTTGGCAAAACGAGTTGCCCTTGCTTTTGATCAAAGTTCTGAGTTTGATGATATTGACACACTATATGTTGCACAAACAGGCGGTATAGTTGTTTTGAAAGGGGAAGTTCCCAGTCAAGATATATTAGATAAAATGGTCGAAGTTGCCAGAGATGTTAGCGGTGCTACTGATGTCAACACAGATCAGGTTAGAGTCGGCTAATGGGTGAGTTTTAAGAATACCGAGAATGAACAACCAACTTAAATTTCCTCGATTCACTATTGGATTTGCATTGTTAGCTGCGTTAATGCTTTCAAGCTGCGGTCAAAAGTCGGAAACACCTACTGCTAGTAACGATAGTAGTCCAGCAGCAACTCCAGCTTCTTCAGGCGCACCTGCTGCTGATACCTCAAGTTCTGCTGGAACAACTGATACTCAAGGGGTAAAGCCTAATGGTACAACTTGTCCAAGCGGTTCCCCTGTTAAGGGTGAGACAACGAAGAAACGAGGCAAAATCTATATAGTTACCAAGTCGCCTGCTTATGCCAAGTCTCCTGTAGAGCTTTGCTTTAAAGATACAGCTTCGGCAGAAAAAGCAGGTTATAAAGCCCTCAAGTAAACGATTAAGTTTCTACCTTTTTCATCAAAGGTGGATTCTCTTCGCTTTTTAATCTTTATACCCCTACCTTTAGGGATTGGGATGAATACAGTTGTCCTATAAGTGCAACTGTGTTTCTCCTAACTCTAGATGCTTGGCAATTAAACAAGCACGTATCTGAAAAAAAGTTCATTCTTTCGCTACAGATAACCATTAAGTGATCGCGATTTTAATTTTTCATTGCCACTGTGGCAGTGTGCCGCAAAGTTGATCGCTGGTATGTCTCCATCTTAAATTTATTAAAAACAAAAATCTTCCTACTAAGCCATTCATGTCGTTTGTTCCTTCTGCTGTGGCGTAATAACATTGACGAACACCAAACCTAAGAAAATGAAGTTACCTACGATATAGCGTCGCCACAAGCGAGCTGGTTCCATCGCGAGTCGCCACAGCCACTCCATCCCAAGAACACGAATGGAATAAGGGGCACGGGGTACACGTTGAGCGACAAAATCGAATAGACCCCCCACTCCCATACAAGTGATCCCGCGTAGTTGGCTTGCGTATTGGTCGATCCAAATTTCCTGTTGCGGTACGCCCATCGCTACTAACAACAGGTGCGGACGGGCAGCCCGAATGGTTTTTAATATCTGCAAGGTTTCTGCTTTAGAGAAGTAGCCGTGGTGAGTTCCAGCAATAACTAAACTAGGATATGCGTTTTTCAAGTTAGCTGCTGCTTCTTCAGCTACCCCAGGCTTGGCACCCAGAAGGTATACAGACAAACCTCTCGTTGCTCCTTCCTTGCATAGAGCCGGAACTAAGTCTGTACCATTAAGATTGTGTATTAACGGTGTACGCCGCAAGGCACTACCCCAGCAAACTCCACTCCCATCTGCCAATAATAGATCGCTGTGAGCCAACGCTTTCGCTAAAGCAGGATTTTGAGATGCGGTTACTATAGTGTGCGCGTTACCATAATACACGCGACCACCCTGTCGCCTCAGCAATTGCATCAGTAATCGATCAATTGCCTCCGACGAAGACATGCGATTGAAACGGATATTAAGAAAATTAACTTCGTCTGCCATACAACTTAAAGCTCGCTACTTGATTTTGGGAAAACAGTTGGATTCAAAGCAGAGGCAGTGTTGCTCTATCTGCGGAATTTACTGATAGTTTTTTGACCGCGTGATAACAAGCCCGTTCAGTAATTTGTTATACAGGCATTGCCTGGAACAAAGCTAAATTCTTTATCTATTTAGGCTCTCAATATATATACTTGCATCACGTACAATTGCTGAACCACAAAGAGTTTTTCTATTCAATTTGAGACATTCGTAAGTCTTAAGTACAGTATCATCCGCAAATACCAATGGAAAATACTATCCGATGGCTATGAATAGTTTCATACATACAGCATGCATAGACAGGCATAAAATTATCCACCTAACTATCCACAAAGCTGTATTGTGCAGATGGTTTTAGCTTCATACTATACTTACAGCAGTTTTCACATTAATCGAATACACAACTCTCTGTCTTAACGGTGGTTTCCATATGTGAAAATAGCTGAATTAACGTACATGTAAACTCACATTACTTTACCTAATTCATTTATAACTTTGGCTCTTCCGATTTTTACTGAATTCCACATTACAGCAAATTGCAATCAAACGTGCTACAAACGAAAATCATCAAAATCACTACCAGAATTCATTTTACGATTTATTGTTGTGGCGGGTTTGATCTCAAACTGCTGTAAGATTCAGTTATCTAAAATATAGCTCTACCATCAGTGTTTCTTAAGCGCCTCAAAATTTAGATAAAGTGCAATTTCGTACCAAAAGATTAATGATTGATTCAGTAATTATGCCAAGAAATATTTGAAAATTACGAGTTTATGGTGTATTTCTACTAAGATTCAATTAAATTGCAGTTGTCATAATAATGCCTCGAATTATGGTCATTGGTAGCAAAGTCACTACTGTGCAGCGCGTCAGTAGGTACTGCCTGAAACAAGGGGCAGAAGTATTTCCCTATTACGGTATTCCCACGGATGAGGAGATCACTCTATTTGCCCCTCATGTTTTTGTACTGTGTCTACCCATGCCTAAAGATTTTCAGTACAAGACACTTCAGCCCCAAATTTTGTGGTCAGAATATTCTGTCAGTGAAGGGTTGCCATCAGTTACAAGCTCTACAGAACTGTATGCCCGTCTACAGCAAGTCCTTTCTGCTTAAATCAATCCTTCACGCACAGCTAAAGCTGCCGCTTGGACGCGATCATCAACACTTAGTTTGTTGAGAAGCATACGGACATAAGACTTTATTGTTCCGAGTGAAAGGTAGAGTTGAGTAGCGATTTCCTGATTTGAACATCCTTTAGCAATAAGTTGAAGAATCTCCCGCTCGCGATTACTGAGAGTTGGTTGTTGAACCCCCTCTGCTCTTGAATTTCTATGGGAGACAACGGTGGGCTTGAGCATCCGGGAAACCTTTTGCGCTATTTGAGGATCTAGATAAGCTCCACCTTGGAGAATCAATTGAATCACCGCAACGAGTTGTTCCCATAAGCATACAGTCTAGCGTAGTGCGGGTTGCAAGTAGAGGAGTACGCATGTCGTGGGAAAGACCAGATATCAAGTCCTTGAGGTTTTGGTTGCATACCTCAATATGTTGCTGACGTTGGTAAGCTTGATCTGCCATTGCATCCAAAACTCCCGCGAGTTGACCGATTTCGTTGGGAGATGAATAGCCAAGCCGGACTTCCATTTGACCTGTCTGCCAAACTTTTCCCACTTCCGTCAATTTGTGTAAAGGAGCTTGGACTTTTCGATGCAAATGCCGGATATTCAAGCCCACTCCTAAAAGAATCGCCACTGTACTGAGGATGTTCATGGCAGTTTTAATCCGGTAGAGTTGCTCTAAACGATGCTTGCGTTCGCCCAAAAGTATCTCCTGTTGCTCAAGTAAGCTCTGAATCTGAGTACGTAAGGAATTCAATACAGCCTTTTGTGCTAGTGGTTCATCGAAGCAACTTTGAGGAATGTAACTTGTCTGTATCTGTTTGTCTTTTTGTCTTTGCGTTAATCTACACCTGTCATTTTTGGATTGAGCGAGTACTCGGGTAGACCTATTAGCATCAAAGAGCTTAATTCGCCCCAACTGGCTTGCAGAGGGATTGTGGAGATATTTTATTTGTTCAAGTTGATTCAGTTGGGTATGGTTACCCTTTACAAGATTGTATAGGTGGTCGAAACTGTTACCGAAGGCGTTACGCTCCTGAGTATAATCCTCTAAGGTCGCTCTTTTCTCATTTCCCGCAGTATTGAGCAGACGTTCTGCTTCTTTCTCTACTAGTAAAGTACGGGTAATCAAGTCTGCTGTTTGCCTCGTTTTCTGTTCTATCCAAAGGTTCAAGCATTGTTGCCCTAATGTTAATAAAATCAGCATTAAAAAGCAGCGATACAAGGGAGTAAACAAACTCGCTTTCCGAGTCGAGAGACTTAGAAAACGCCGCAAATCATTAATAGCTAGCACTATTTATACAAATCCCAACACTTACACTTGTGATACGTTACAATCAGCTGGCATTTTGGATTGAGTCAAAGAAAGCTGCAATCCTATACCTCCACTAACACTCTTCTGTTTAGTAGCGTTTATGCGGATACACCCTGGTACAGAATACACACGCCCGCTCTTGTATCTGAGCAACTGTAGCGGTAACAACCTGACTACCTCGTCCAACAATCTACAAGCAAAACGAGTGTTGATATAAAGTTACTATAGCAGTCCTAATTGATTCGTTAACAAAAGTTACAAGGAAGATAACAGAAATATCACTGATAAAGAAGAGATATTGACAATTCATTTAATATTGCTAGATTCCAACCATTTAACCTATTTTTAATCTATTTAATAAGTGTTTTACTGAGAATAATATTTTACATTATTTAAGTTTTAATTAAAAGTTAAATAATACTTTTAATCGAAAATTTTTCTGTAATATAAAAAACGAAGTCTTTGATTATACTTATAATTTATTTACTAGCTAATTTCTTGATATTTCTTGATTATACATTCCGCAGCAAATGGTTTTACAATCGGTTATTACTGAAGTATGTATATCAAATTTGAATCAAACCATACATTATTTGCCTAAATAAATTTTTATACAGTGAAATCCTGACCTAAGCAATTCTCAATAAGTAGCAATAAAATATTTGAGCAATTTCTGGTTAAAATCATAAATTTTTATTTATCGAAGAAAAATAAATAATAATAGCTTATGCATACTCATAGATAATAAGATTTACACATCGTACATAAGTACTACACGCAATTTGGATATTTCAGCTATGTTTAATATCCAACGAGCGCAAGTACAAAACTTCTCGTTTAAGTCACATACTTAATGTCTTCACATATCGCAGGCGGGTACCTCTCTCCCAAACTTGGTATCCGGGGCTGATACCGTTTCACTTTAAAGTTGATACATTTAGGTAAGCAGGGGAGCAGGGGGAAAGAATTAGAAACCCGTTATTTGTATCAAGATT
>JAQYWP010000062.1 GCA_029379285.1 Rhizonema sp. PD38 | reverse complement strand
TTTGGGTGAACCCCAAAACTACCGTGTCAATAGGGTTTGAGATGCGCTTACCCTGGTAAATTTATGCTTTCGACAGACTGACCCCTAGAAGGGTTGCTCAAGCTATGAATTTAATTTTAGAGGCAATTGGTACACCTGCCCATTCACCCTCAGTCGGACTGAGTAAAGAATTAGCCCCACAGTTCCAGTCAGCCTGTGTTAGTATTTATTGTTTGCTAAAATAGAGTCTTTGTACCCTATCACTACAACGATATAAACCGAAAACTTGACCTTCTCGATCTCGCACAAATTCAAATTTATCTGCATATATAAGATATGTAATAAAGAGGTCTTGTCCAACAGATATGAGATAAGATAGAGGATAGCCTTTGCTCTTAAAATATAATTTATTATTTGCTAAAGTTATTTTCAAGTCAGACTCTAATTCAGTGGAATAATAAGTACCAAGATAATCTGTCAATAGAGCTTCGGGAGAATCTAGTATTTTTTCAAGAGTGGAAGTTTCAATACCATTGCCAATATCTACTTTGACTATCATTCGAGTAAGATCTTCAGAAAACTTAATGTCATAGTCAATCTCATTATCGACAGATTGAAAACGATTGGTGTCGATTGGAACAAGTTGAAAATACATCCATGCTAGTTTAGCCATTAATTTTTCATCTTTTATCTCTAACTCCCATATACTTCCACTCGTGGGGTTATAATAAAATCCAGTTTTAAGCTGTAGCTCCACTACAGGTAAATTAATAGAGCTAATAGAACGCGAAATAGGTTTAAAAATATCTTCAGTATAATCATTATCTAAATATATATCAGCAACTTGAAAAGCCAATTTAGTCGGGTTAATCGTACTTAGATTAGCCAGACAGATAACAGAAAACTGGCGCTCAGGAAATCGAATAAAGTCACTCCGATAACCCGTCCAAGAGCCTCCATGCCTAATTGTTTTCAAGCCGCCGCGATTGCCAAGGAGCAACCCAAATGAACCTGATATAACTTCGCCATTGTTGAGTTTGCGTGGAGTAGTTACCTCTTCAATTAAATCTTGTCCGTAGCCTCCTAAGATATTGTGGTAGAAGTTTCGATCCCAAAGTATTAAATCTTTGATCGTCGTGTAAAGCTGTCCGTCTCCACAGAAATCGTGAAAAGACATATCGATCTGGAAACTACCTCCATCTTTTGGAGCATATCCATTGGCTCTATTTTCCACAATTTCCTTGAAGTTATCGTGAAAATGGGTATTTTTCATTCCTAACGGGGTAAAAATATGTTCTTGAGCGAATACACGTAAAGATTTGCCCGAGACGCGTTTCACAATTTCTGCTAGTAAAATGTAGCCAGAATTACAATATAGTTGCTCGGTCCCAGGAGCGAAATTTAAACTTTGTTGTCGAGCAATTAAGGCAATAATTTCTTCATTTAAATACTTGTTTTCATCTATCATTCCAGCAAAGAACATCAGAGTCAAATAGTCGCGCAGACCGCTGGTGTGATCGAGCAAATGACGAATAGTAATAGGCTGACTATATTGAGGAATTTCTGGAATATACTTTTGCAATTCATCATCAAAGTTAAGAAACTTTTGTCTGGCTAGTAAAACAATACACATTGCTGTAAATTGCTTGGAGTTAGAAGCGATATCAAAGACAGAATTAAGGGAAATAGGAATGCTATATTCTAAGTTAGCCATACCATAACCGCGCTGGTAAATTATCTCCCCATTCTGAATAACAGCAATGGCACATCCAGGAGAAACAGGCTTATCCCACTGGATGAACAATTCATCGACTTTGGTAATAAACGACATTATTTCTTTACTTCTGACATATTTCCATCTGACTTCAAAAAACTATTATATCCTCTTACCACAAAACATTACTATTTCAGAGAGATCTAATTGCTAAAGTTGGCAAAGAAAGCTTGGAGTAATTTATCATCTACTTCCGGCCAGCAAATGCCAGTATCTGCAAGTCCATTGAGGGTATTTTGGCAATCGAATTTTAAGCTAGATGCTGCATTTACCTTTGACTTTGAAGATGTATTGTATTCAGCTAGCGATATAGTTGAATACAAAGCGTTATCAGTAGAAATTTGAGTATTGCGAAGTAGTTCAGCTTGCCAATCCTCATAAGAAAGCTGTTGCAGTGGGTAGCCCAAAGAGCGGATGCAGTTAATAAATTGACTCCAAGGAGCAGAATTGGAACTAATCAGATGAAAGGCTTTGCCTAAAGATTCTGGCTGCTGCGACAGGTGGATTAAAGCTTTAGCAAGATAGTCTACAGGTGTAATTTTTTCCATACTGTTCATCTCTGGCGCACTTTTTAGTTGAATGCAGCTTTTGATGAATCTATAAAATATGTCATTTGAATTCCAAACGCCGGTTTGACTGTGCCACGTTATTCTACCAAGCCTGTAGATACTGCAAGGCAAACCGCGATCGCGTGCCATCATGACAATCTTTTCTGCCACCCATTTACTTTGGGGATAGCCACCAAGAAGTCCTTGAGAGTGTTCCAGAGGATCATTTTCTTGAACCACTTCTAATTTAAAATACTCATCTGAGGAGAAAACGCTAATAGTAGAAATGAAATGCACAGGCTTGATTTTGATTTGACTAGCTAATCTCAAGACTTCCTCAGTGCCACGAACATTTGCTGCTTTGAACAAAGCGTATGGATAAATATTATTCACCAAAGCGCCATTGTGGTAAATTGAGTCAATTTTAAGAGCCATAAGGTGAAACTGCTCATCTGAAAGACCAAAAAGCGGTTGAGATAAATCTCCTAATACTGGAATAATCCGCGAGTTAAAAGATTCCTCCCAAAGTAAAGAAGCTTTCAGGCTTTCTTCCAGTCGTTGTTTCCCTGCTGTAAAATCAGCAGCACGCACCAAACAATAGATATCTACTTGAGTTTGTTGTAATAATTCAGCCAGCAAAAAAGCGCCTACAAAGCCTGTTGCACCCGTGAGAAAAATTGCCGCAGGTTCACTTACAGGTTGATAAACTAGGTTAAGAGGGTTAATTGACTGGTCTAGGACGACTTCAGCCTGTAAGTTTAGGCGAGTAATTTCATTTGCACTGACACTCTTGTCTGCTACAGAGGTAAACTCAATCGTATAAGCAAGTTCAGCGATAGTTGGGGCAGTAAATAAGTGGCGCAACGGTAACTTCATCTGGAAAGTCTCATTTATCTGGGACATCACCCGAATTGTTGTCAGTGAATGACCTCCTAACTCAAAGAAATTATCTAGAACACCCACTTTCTCTATGTGCAGTGCATTAGCCCAAATGTCTGCCAATATTTTCTCTACAGGGGTACGTGGTGCCACAAAAGTGACTGCCAAGCGACTATTCTGGGAATCAGGAACAGGTAAAGTTTTGCGGTCTACCTTGCCATTGGGAGTTAAAGGTAAAAGCTCTAACCTGACAAAAGCAGAAGGCACCATGTACTGTGGTAATTTTTCTGTCAAGAAAATGCGTAACTCGTTGGTAGTTGGTGTTTGCTCCAACTGCGGCACAAAATAAGCTACTAAGCGTTTCTCTCCTGGGATATCTTCTCTCGCCACTACCACATTTTCCCTAACTCCTGGATGGTGACTCAGTATTGCCTCAATCTCCCCTAACTCAATTCGGAAACCTCGAATTTTTAGTTGATTGTCGATGCGTCCAAGGTATTCGATGTTGCCGTCTGGTAGATAACGTGCTAGGTCTCCTGTTTTGTAAAGCCGGGAATCTGGTTTATCGTTAAAGGGATTGGAGATAAATTTCTGTTGTGTCAACTCTCTTTGATGGAGATAACCTCGTGCCACTCCGACACCACCAATGTGCAGTTCTCCTGGTACACCAATTGGTACTGGTTGTAATTGCGAGTCTAGAATGTAGATTTGTGCATTGGCAATGGGACGACCAATGGTAACTTTGTTGTCCTCTGGAGTGCATTTGGCAGTTGTGGCACAGACGCTGGCTTCTGTTGGGCCATAAGCGTTGAAGAAGTTTCTGCCAACAGACCAAAGTTTTATCAGTTCAGCAGGACAAGTCTCACCAGCGACGATAATTGTTTGCAGTTTGGGAAGTTCTTCTGTTGGTAAGACTGCTAGAGCTGATGGTGGTAGGGTGACATGGGTAATGCCATAGTCGCGTGATCGCTCCATTAACGGCCTACCTGGCATTATTGAGTCTTTTGTTCCCAGGTATAGTGTTGCTCCTGTTCTCAGGGCCATAATAACTTCCCATATACAAGCATCAAAACTGAAGGAGGCAAACTGGAGAACTCGACTAGAAAAATGTACACCAAAAGTTTGAATCTGTGCTTGAGCTAGGTTAACTAATCCCCGATGCTCAACCATCACGCCTTTGGGTTTTCCTGTGGAACCGCTCGTGTAAATCACATTTGCTAGATGAGACGCTGTGACTTCACTAACAGGGTTGTCCTGATTGTTTTGGCTAATGTGTGACCAGATATCATCTAAAAAGACAGCTGTTGCTGGAGTTGCAGGTAGTTTATCTAGGAGTCGCTTTTGGGTTAGCAGTACCCCAACTTGAGTATCTTCAAGCATGAAGGTCAATCGCTCTTGGGGATATTCTGGGTCAAGTGGTACATAAGCACCACCTGCCTTGAGAATTCCTAGTATTCCTACTACCATTTCTAAGGAGCGTTCTACAAATATCCCCACTAATACATCTGGTTTGACACCCAAGGACTGCAAATAATGCGCCAATTGATTAGCACGACAATTCAATTCGTGGTATGTCAATTGTTGATTGTCAGACACAACTGCTGTGGCATCTGGGGTAAGCTCAACTTGCTCCTCAAATAACTGATGGATACATTTATCGAAGGCGTAGTCTACTTGAGTATCATTCCACTCAACTAATAACTGCTGTTGCTCATAGGCTGTGAGCATTGGCAATTGCGAAATCCGCTCATTAGGATTATCCACAATACCTTCTAACAGAGTACTAAAATGACCCATCATCCGTTCGATAGTGCTGCTATCAAACAAGTCAGTGTTGTACTGCCACCACCCAAAGAGTCCAGTACCAGTGTTCTCCATGACTAAAGTCAGATCGAACTTTACCGTGGAAGTCTCTATTGGCAACTCACTGACACTTAACCCGGTCAACTCCAATTGAGATGCAGGAGTATTCTGGAGAACGAACATCACTTGGAATAGTGGTGTATGACTCATGTCTCGTTCTGGTTGCAACGCTTCCACCAACATTTCAAAGGGCAAATCTTGATGAGCATAGGCGGATAATGCCATTTCTCTCAGGCGCGGTAGTAATTCGCTAAAGCTGGGGTTTTGATCCAAGTTCGTCCGCATGACTAAAGTATTGACAAAAAAGCCAATAAGTCCTTCAATTTCAGTGCGATCGCGGTTAGCAATTGGTGTCCCTACTAAAATATCTGTTTGTCCTGTGTAGCGATAAAGCAGGGTATTATATGCCGCCAACAAAGTCATGAACAGGGTACAACCAAGCTCGTGACTCAATTTTACCAACTTTTGAGTTAGCTCCACAGAAAGTGCAAACTCCAGATGTGCGCCATTGAAAGTCTGCACAGATCCTCTGGGTCTGTCTGTAGGTAATGGCAAGAAGGTAGGTGCATTTGCCAATTGTTGTTTCCAGTAACTCAATTGGCTGTTGAGTATCTCTCCTTGCAGCCATTGTCTTTGCCATAAGGCAAAATCTGCGTACTGAATCGGCAGTGGCAACAAGGGTGACGGCTTACCTTCTAAATAAGCATTGTAAAGCTTTGTTAATTCTTGGACAAACACACTCATTGACCAACCATCACTGACAACATGGTGCATACACAGTAATAACCACTGTTCAGTAGGAGACAGCACTATTGATGTCGCTCTGATTAATGCCTCATGAGCTAAGTTAAAAGGCTCAATTACTTGTTGTTGCAGTAATTTCTGTGCAGCCGTTTTTTGTTCTGTTACGGGTAAATGCTGCAAGTCAACTACTGTTACTGTCCAATTTGGTTCTGTTTGAATGATTTGTGAAAGCTTTCCATCAACAGCAACAAAGTTGGTGCGTAATGCTTCGTGGCGATGAATAATTTCAATTAAGCTTTGTTTTAAGGCAACAAAATTAATAGTTCCGACTAAGCGTAAACCAACTGGGATGTTGTATGAGGCACTGTTCGGGTTTAACTTGTCTAAAAACCACAAACGTTGTTGAGCAAATGACAGTGGTAGTTCTGCATTCTCTGCCCGCTTTAAGATAGGTGGGGCAGAAGCTGAGTCTTGTTGCTGTAACCGTTGAATATTTGGCACTAATTGAGCAATTGTTGGTGCAGCAAATAAGCTACGCAATGGTAGTTCTACTTTGAAGCTAGTGCGAATGCGTGAAACCAGTTGCGTTGCTAGTAGCGAATGTCCTCCAAGTTCAAAGAAGTTATCATCTATACCTACAAGCTCTACTTTCAGCACTTGCGCCCAAATTAGTGACAGGATTTCTTCGATTGGATTACGTGGGGCAACATATTTTTCCAATAATTGGCTTTGTAAATCAGGTGCTTTTAGGGCGCGGCGGTCTAGTTTACCGTTGGGAGTAAGCGGTAGAGCGTCCAAGATGACGAAGGCACTTGGTACCATATACTCTGGTAACTTTGACTTCACGAAGGAACGCAGTTCGCTAACAGAGGGTGTCTGCTCTTTTTGGGGCACAATGTAAGCAACTAAGCATTTGTTCCCAGGAATGTCTTCACGGGCGATCGCACAAGATGCCTCCACATCACCATGTTGGCTCAGTACTGTTTCAATTTCGCCCAACTCAATGCGGAAACCCCGAATTTTAACTTGATTGTCTATGCGTCCTAAGGATTCGATATTCCCGTCAGGTAAATAACGTGCTAAGTCACCTGTTTTATACAGGCGAGAATGGGGGTCACTGCTAAAAGGGTTGGAGATGAATTTCTCTTGTGTTAACTCGCTTCGGTTGAAGTAACCTTGTGCTAAAAGGACACCAGCAATGTACACTTCTCCTGCTACACCAACGGGTACAGGCTGTAAATACTTATCCAGGATGTAAATTTGCGTATTAGCAATGGGTCGCCCAATTGGAGGTAGTAGCGACCAAATGTCTACTAAATTAGGCAAAGTAAAACTGGTGGCTAAATGGCTCTCGGATGGTCCATATTGATTGTGCAATGTACAATCACTGAGTTCGCCCAACCATCCAGAAATCGCCGGAGTGATCTGCAACTGATCCCCAGAAGTAATGATTTCCTGTAAATGACTATTCACTAATTCATTACTAATAGCCACCTCGGCGAGTTGCTGTAAGCCAACAACGGGGAGAAACATTCTCTGGATGGCTTTTTCTTGGAGAAAACCTAACAAAGCTGAGGCATTGTGGCGTAATTCCTCCCCAATTAGGAACAATGTGCCGCCAGAACACCAAGTAGTGAAGATTTCTTGGAAAGAGACATCAAAGCTAATCGAAGCAAATTGCAGTGTTTTCGCTCCACGAGCAATTTTCAGATTATCCCGATGCCACAAGATATGATTGCAAAGGGCAAGCTGACTCATGGCTATACCCTTGGGTTGACCTGTCGAACCAGAGGTATAAATTATGTAACCCAAGTTATTGGCTTGTACATTAGAGATCAGATTTTCCTGGCTGCACTGAGAAATTAATTCAGCATCTGTATCTAAGCAAGCAAGCTGTACTTGATTTGGCGGCAGTTGGTCAAGGAGCGATCGCTGGGTGAGCAAAACTTTAACTTGAGTATCCTCCAAAATAAAGCTCAAACGCTCAGTTGGATACTCTGGGTCAAGTGGTACATACGCTCCCCCCGCTTTGAGAATTGCCAACAGTCCAATGACCATTTCTAAAGAACGCTCTACACATAGACCAACTAATATATCTGTTTTTACGTCAAAATTTTCCAAGTAGTGCGCCAACTGGTTAGCGCGATAGTTTAATTCATGATAAGTAAGTTGTTGATTTTCAAACTCCACTGCCACAGCATTAGGTGTAAGGTCAACCTGCTCCTCAAACAACTGATGGATGCATTTATGAAGGGGATAATCAACTTGAGTATCGTTCCACTCGACAAGTAATTTTTGTTGTTCGGGTTGTGTCAGCAGAGGCAATTGTGAAATTTGCTGTTCTGAGTTAGCAATAATACCTTCCATTAAGGTACGAAAATGACTTGTCATTCTCTCAATGGTACTAGCATCAAACAAGTCAGTATTGTACTCCCACAACCCTATCAGTCCAGTAGGACTGTTCTGCATGATTAAGGTTAAATCAAATCTGGAAGTTGTCAGTTTTACTGGCAATGGACTGACGTTTAGCCCAGTTAGGTCTAATCCAGACGCTGTGGGCGCATTTTGGAGGACAAACATTACCTGAAACAGTGGTGTATGGCTAAGATTCCGTTCTGGCTGTAATGCTTCTACCAACATTTCAAAAGGTAAGTTCTGATGAGCGTATGCATCCATTGCCACGTCACGGACGCGAGTCAACAGCTGCAAAAAACTGGGGTTGCCTGCTAGGTCAGTCCGCATGACTAAGGTATTGACAAAAAAGCCAACTAACCCTTCAATTTCGGCGCGATCGCGGTTGGCAATTGGTGTCCCCACCAAAATATCTTCTTGTCCCGTGTAGCGGTAAAGCAAGGTATTATAAGCCGCTAACAAAGTTATAAACAAAGTTACCCCAAGCTTTTGACTCAAGAGGGTTAGTTGTTGAGTTAGTTCACTAGACAGAGCAAAGTCAAGATATGCACCATTGAAAGTCTGCACTACAGGTCTAGGTCTGTCTGTGGGTAGTGGCAAGAAGGTAGGTGCATTTGCCAACTGTTTTTCCCAGTAACTTAATTGGCTTTGTAGTACTTCCCCGACTAACCATTGTCTTTGCCAAATTGCAAAATCTGCATATTGAATCGGCAGTGGCAATAGGGGTGATGCCTTACCTTCTAAATAGGCATTGTACAGTGCTTGTAACTCCTGGACAAACACACCTATTGACCAGCCATCACTGACAACGTGGTGCATACACACTGATAACCACTGTTCAGTAGGAGACAGCACCACTAATGTCGCTCTAATTAAGACATCATTTGCTAAGTCAAAAGGCTCAATTACTTGTTGTTGCACTAATTCCTGTGCAGCAGTTTCTTGTTCTGTTACTTCGACTTCGCTCAGAACAAGTGTCGATAAATGCTGCAATTCAACAACTGTCAGTGACCAATCTGGTGCTATTTGAATGATTTGAGTTGGTTTTCCATCAATAGAAACAAAATTAGTGCGTAATGCTTCGTGGCGATGAATAATTTCCCTCAAGCTTTGTTCCAAGACTGCAACATTCACACTTCCGACAAAGCGCAACCCCATTGGGATGTTGTAGAAGGGACTGTCCGGCTCGAACTGATCTAAAAACCACAAACGCTGTTGAGCATAAGACAGTGGTAGTTCTGCATTCTCTACCCGCTTTAAGATCGGTGGTGCAGCAAATTGTAAGTCTTGTTGCTGTAATTGCTGAATTAATGGCGCTAACTGAGCAATTGTTGGTGCAGCAAACAACGAACGCAATGGCAATTCTACTTTCAAGCTGCTACGCACACGGGAGACGAGTTGCGTTGCGAGTAACGAGTGTCCTCCCAAGCTAAAGAAGTTATCATGTATGCCCACAAGCTCTACTTTCAGGACTTGTACCCAAATTTGTGCAAGAATTTCTTCGATTGGGTTACGTGGAGCTACATATTTCTCTGATAATTCACTGCTTGGCTCTGGTGCTGGTAGGGCGCGACGGTCTATTTTGCCGTTGGGTGTTAAAGGTAAAGATTCTAAGATGACGATCGCACTTGGTACCATGTATTGTGGTAGCTTTTCTTTGAGGAAGCTACGCAGTTCGCTAACTGTGGGTGTTATCTGTGGCTGCGGTACGATGTAGGCGACTAGGCGTTTGTCACTCTTGTTGTCTTCGCGGACGATGACTACAGAGGTTTGCACATCTTGATGTTGGCTTAGTGCTGCTTCAATTTCTCCCAATTCGATGCGGAATCCACGGATTTTTACTTGGTTGTCAATACGTCCCAGGTATTCGATATTGCCATCTGGTAGATAACGAGCCAAATCTCCGGTTTTATATAATTTACTTTCTCCTGCCCTACCTTTCCTTCCGCTACGCAAACGCGTACGTAGTCGCTCATGGGTTCCGTTGCGGGGGTTCCCTGCGTTGAAGGAAACCCTAACCTCAAAAGGATTGGGGATGAATTTCTCTTGTGTTAACTCGCTTCGGTTGAGGTAGCCTCTTGCTAAGGAAACACCACCGATGTGCAGTTCTCCTGGTACACCCACAGGTACTGGTTGTAAGTTTTGGTCAAGTATGTATATCTGAGTATTAGAAATTGGGCGACCAATAGGCACTGTCTTCAAATTGCTCTGTGGTTGACATTCCCAGAAGGTGACATCAATTGCCGCTTCTGTAGGCCCGTAGAGATTATGCAATTGACACCCTAAACAGGCAAAAAAGCGTTCCTGAAGTTCTTTTGGCAGTGCTTCGCCACTACAAATAACTCGCTTCAAGCTACTGCAATCTTTTAAACGAAGTTCTTCTAGGAAAATCTGGAGCATCGAAGGGACAAAATGCAGTGTAGTAACTTGCTTTTCTAGTATTAAATTAACCAAGTAACCACTATCTTTATGTCCACCAGGTTTAGCAACAACTAAACGCGCTCCAGTCAATAATGGCCAGAAAAACTCCCAGACGGAGACATCGAAGCTGAAAGGAGTTTTCTGTAAAACGCAGTCTATTTTTGTTAATTGATAGGCTTGCTGCATCCACAAGAGGCGATTGCAAATCCCTAAATGCGTATTTAGCGCTCCTTTAGGCTTTCCGGTGGAACCCGAAGTGTAAATTACGTAAGCCAAGTTAGTAGCTTGCACACCAGTGAGGCAGTTCAAGTCTTGGCGGTTTCCGTCGAGTTGAAACTGCCGAACCCGGAGGGTGATGGGATTTTGCTGATTCGACTGAGGAATGATTTGCCAGTCGGTATCTAAGCAAACAACATGCGCTTGATGTTCAGGTAATTTCTCAACTAGATGCTGTTGGGTAAGTAGCACGGAAACTTGAGCATCTGCGAGTATAAAGCTTAAACGGTCTTGGGGATATTCTGGATCAAGTGGTACGTAAGCTCCACCCGCCTTGAGAATCCCAAGTAATCCCACCACCATCTCACTAGAGCGCTCGACACATATCCCTACCAGTACATCAGCTCCCACACCACTAGACTGCAAGTAATGCGCCAACTGGTTAGCACGACAATTCAACTCGTGGTATGTCAATTGTTGATTCTCAAATACCACCGCTACGTCATTGGGGGTGCGTTCCACCTGTTCTTCAAACAACTGATGGATACATTTATCAAAGGCGTAATCTACTGCTGTATCATTCCATTCAATTAATAACTGTTGCTGCTCAGATGCTGTGAGTATCGGTAATTGGGAAATACGCTCATTAGGATTTGCCACA
This sequence comes from Rhizonema sp. PD38, assembly GCA_029379285.1. Classification (GTDB taxonomy): domain Bacteria; phylum Cyanobacteriota; class Cyanobacteriia; order Cyanobacteriales; family Nostocaceae; genus Rhizonema. The sequence goes on along the minus strand of JAQYWP010000062.1, from coordinate 4,064 downwards.
ATTGCCTCAAGCAAGGTACGAAAATGACCAGTCATACGTTCGATAGTGCTGCTATCAAACAAGTCAGTGTTGTACTCCCACCACCCAATGAGTCCAGTGGTAGTATTTTCCATTGATAAAGTTAAATCAAACTTTGCCGTGGAGTTTTCTATGGGCAAGTCACTGACACTTAACCCAGTTAACTCCAATTGAGATGTGGGAGTATTCTGGAGAACGAACATCACTTGGAACAGTGGTGTATGGCTGAGATCCCGTTCTGGCTGCAATACTTCCACCAACATCTCAAAGGGCAAATCTTGATGGGCATAGGCGGATAGTGCCATTTCCCGGATACGCGGGAGTAATTCGCTAAAACTCGGATTAAGAGATAAATCAGTTCGCATGACTAAGGTATTGACAAAAAAGCCAATAAGTCGTTCAGTTTCAGTGCGATCGCGGTTGGCAATTGGTGTCCCCACCAAAATATCTGTTTGTCCTGTGTAGCGGTAAAGCAAAGTATCAAATGCAGCCAACAGTGTCATGAACAAGGTGACACCTTGCTCTTGGCTGAGTTTTGTCAGTTTATTAGTTAGCTCAAGAGAAAGTGCAAATTCTTGATGTGTCCCGTGGTAAGTCTGCACAACAGGTCTAGGTCTGTCTGTGGGTAATGGCAAGAATGTGGGTGCGTTTGCCAATTGTTGTTTCCAGTAACTTAATTGGCTCTTCAGTACCTCCCCGACTAACCATTGTCTTTGCCAAATAGCGAAATCTGCATACTGAATCGGCATTGGCAACAGGGGTGATGGCTTGCTTTCTAAATAAGCATTGTACAGTGCTTGTAACTCCAGGGCAAACACACCCATTGACCAGCCATCACTGACAACGTGGTGCATACACACTGATAACCACTGTTCAGTAGGTGACAGCACCACTAATGTCGCTCTTATTAAGGTATCATTTGCTAAGTCAAAAGGCTCAATTGTTTGTTGTTGAACTAAAAACTTAGCAGCAATTTTTTGTTCTCCTACGGGTAAATGCTGCAAGTCAACAACTCTCAGTGACCAATTTGGTGCTATTTGAATGATTTGAGTTAGTTTTCCATCAATAGAAACAAAATTAGTGCGTAATGATTCGTGGCGATGAATAATTTCCTTGAAGCTTTGTTTTAGAACTGCAACATTCACACTTCCGACAAAGCGCAACCCCATTGGGATGTTGTAGAAGGGACTGTCCGGCTCGAACTGGTCTAAAAACCACAAACGCTGTTGAGCATAAGACAGTGGTAGTTCTGCATTCTCTGCCCGCTTTAAGATGGGTGGTGCCGCAAGTTCTAAGTCTTGTTGCTGTAATTGCTGAATCAATAGCGCTAACTGAGCAATTGTTGGTGCTGCAAATAACTCACGTAATGGTAGTTCTACTTTGAAGCTAGTGCGAATGCGTGAAACCAGTTGCGTTGCTAGCAGTGAGTGTCCCCCCAAGGTAAAGAAGTTATCGTAAATACCTACTTGCTCTACTTTCAAAACTTGTGCCCACAGGAATGCAAGCATTTCCTCAATGGGTGTACACGGGGCGACATGTTTTTCTAGGAGTGCGGTGTCTAAGTGTGGTTTTGGCAGGGCGCGGCGGTCTACTTTGCCGTTGGGAGTCAAGGGGAAAAATTCCAAGATAACTATTGCACTTGGTATCATGTAATCTGGCAGCTTTGCTTGGAGGAATTGACGTATTTCGCCCATCGTAGGTTTACAGTTCTGATGCGTTACGACGTAAGCGACTAAACGTTTATCTCCAGGAGTATCTTCGCGCACAATGACGAAAGATCCCTGAACATCGTTGTGTTGGTTCAGGACTGCTTCAATTTCACCCAACTCAATCCTTAAACCACGTATTTTTACTTGGTCATCTATACGTCCTAAGTATTCAATATTGCCATCATTTAAATAACGTGCTAAATCCCCAGTTTTATATAATTTACTCCCTGCTGGAGCCAGCACTTCGCGGGGGTTCTCCGCGTTGTAGCGACTGGCGTCCTCCTCAAACGGGTTGGGGATGAATTTTTCTTGTGTTAACTCGCTGCGGTTAAGGTACTCCCTGGCTAGACCATCTCCGCCAACATATAATTCTCCTGGTACACCAATACCCACTGGTTGTAGTTGGAAATCTAACAAATAAATTTTTGTGTTAGAAATTGGTTGCCCGATGGGAATAGTTGTCGCGCCTTCTGGCACATCCTGCACCAAGTACCAGGAACTAAATGTTGTGTTCTCTGTTGGGCCATAAACATGGAGGAGTCGCTGCGGCGCACCATTGTTGAGTACTTGTTTAACCCATTTAGGATCGACAGCCTCGCCGCCAAATAGAAGATACCGCAGTGAATTGAAAGCAGAGGGGACTTCTTGAGCAATTTGATTGAACAGGGCAGTGGTCAAAAATAATACGCTGATATTTTGCGATCGCATAAAGGCTGCGAAATATGAAGGCGAAAGTGCCAAATCTTTGCTCACCCCTACCAACCGCGCTCCGTTCAGTAACGCTCCCCAAATCTCGAAAGTGGCAGCATCGAAGGCGTAATTTGAAGTTTGTGCAATTACATCAGCAGCAGAAATATTGATATAGTTGGTTTCTTTGACGAGTCGAACTACACTTCGATGGATAATGCTCACACCTTTAGGTTGACCTGTAGAACCGGAGGTGTACATTACATAAGCTAAATCCTGAGCTTCGACGCTGGTAATTGGGTTATGTTGTGTTTGTTGATTGATAATATCCCAGCTTGAGTCTAAGCAAATTACACTAACTTTGTGTTCGGTTTTGCCGCGCCGGAGGTGATCGCCTAGTTTGTTAACTAGTTGTTCTTGAGTCAAAATGACTGATAACTGAGTATCTTCAAGCATGAAGCTCAATCGCTCTTGAGGATATTCTGGGTTAAGTGGCACATAAGCACCACCTGCCTTGAGAATCCCCAATAGTCCCACAACCATTTCTAAGGAACGCTCCACACATATTCCCACCAGCACATCAGCTTTTACACCCAAAGACTTTAGGTAGTGTGCCAACTGGTTAGCACGGCTGTTCAATTCGCTGTATGTGAGATGTTGATTCTCGTAAACGACTGCTACATCATCAGGTGTAAGCTCTACCTGCTCCTCAAACAAATGATGGATACATTTATCGCAGGCGTAATCGACCTGGGTATCATTCCAGTCAACTAATAACTGTTGCTGCTCAGATTCTGTTAGCATTGGCAACTGGGAAATTCGTTGCTGAGGATTAGTAGCGATCGCCTCAAGTATTGTTACAAAATGACCCAGCATCCGGCTAATCGTCCCATTTTCAAATCGATTAGCATCGTACATCACCTTCAGCGACAATTGCTCACCAGGGGAAACTACAACCACCAGTGGATAATTTGTTTGTTCAATCCACCTAAAATTCGAGAGGGAAAAATCGCTATTGCTTTGTAGAACAGCAGTATCAATAGGATAATTCTCAAAAACAACAATACTCTCAAATAAAGATGTACCATTGGGAACATCACTCAACCCCTGAATCTCTACCAATGAGCTATAAGAAAATTGCTCAGACTCAACCTGTTGCGCCTGTAAATCCTTTAACAAACCCAGCAATTCCGTCTTCTCGGAGATTTGCACCCGCGCTGGCAAAGTATTGATAAATAACCCCACTATCGACTCTACACCAACAAGTTCAGGTGGACGACCAGACACTGTTGTACCAAAAATTACATCTGTTTCCTGGCTGTAGCGAGATAGCAACAATCCCCAAGTCGCCTGCACCAAATTACTCATCGTCAATTGATGCTGTCTGACAAAAGACATCACTTTTGCTGTCGCTGGCACAGTTAAGTTAATTTGTTGTTCCCCGTAGCCCAAATGCTGCTCCCGCATTAATAATGGTTTATCTACAGTCAAAGGAGTTGGTGTAGTAAAACCTTGGAGCATTTGTCGCCAAAATTTCTTAGCTAAATCCCGATCTTTTTGCTGTAACCAAGCAATATAGTTGCGGTAGCTGACAGTTGGGATATTAGATAAACTTTCGCCCTGAGAAATAGCTTGATAAAACTCCAATAG
>JAQYWP010000617.1 GCA_029379285.1 Rhizonema sp. PD38 | reverse complement strand
GTTGGTTGTCTGGAACCAAAAAATATTTGAAATTATACATTTTTTAGAGTAATGAAAATGAAGATATTAGACGAGGTTGAAAAAGTTAATATTTTAGAAATAAAAGACATATGTGTTAATTATGGTGGAATACAAGCCCTTAAAAATATTAATTTAACAATTAGGCAAGGTGAGGTAGTTACTTTGATTGGTGCTAACGGCGCGGGGAAAAGTACAACTCTCCGTGCTATCTCTAAGATAGTTAATCCTAAAAGTGGTGAAATTATCTACAATGGGCGCAATATTGTTCGCCGTCAACCACACGAAGTTGTGCAAATTGGAATTGCCCATTCTCCTGAAGGAAGGAGAGTATTAGCGCGACAAACAGTCTTCGATAACTTATTATTAGGTGCTTATATTCGCTCAAATCAAACGGAGATAAAAGCTGATATTAAAGAGCAATTTAAAATTTTCCCTCGTCTTGAGCAAAGGCGCAATCAACTAGCAGGAACATTGAGTGGTGGCGAACAACAAATGTTGGCGATCGCTCGTGCTTTAATGAGTAAACCCAAACTTCTACTTTTAGATGAACCTAGCTTAGGTTTAGCACCGACTATAGTTCGGGAAATATTCACTGTCATTGAAAATCTGCGGACTACAGGCGTTACTATCTTACTGGTTGAACAAAATGCCAACCTTGCTTTGCAAATTGCCAATCGCGGTTATGTCTTGGAAGCTGGTAGCATTACCTTAACAGGTGCAGCATCAGAATTAATGAATGACGAACGAGTGAAAAAAGCTTATTTGGGGTAACAAGATGAACGCTCACAAAATAGAAGTTGTTTTAGCTGAAGATGGAACTTTGATACTGCCTGGCTTAGGGGATGCTGTGGAAGTAATTATTCTCGAAGCTAAAATTCCACAACAGACTACTGCTTCTCTTGCGTCACCAGAGGCAAATAAGTATCCACTGCGTGGGAAAGTAGTCCGTTATGATGATCCTACAGAACCAGTTGCTTTGGAAGATTGGTAAATTTTGCAATGATTGTACTTGATACGCATATTTGGGTTTGGTGGATTGATGGTAGCGAGCGATTAATTACTCCCTTCCCGTTAGAAGAATATTGATATAAAAAACCGCCAAGACAAGGACAGTTTGCAGGAGGAGCCAGTGCTGCAGGAGGTGAGACCAGTGCTGCAGGAGGGTTTCCCTCCGTAGGCATCTGGCGAACCCGAAGGGGTTAGCCCGACCTAGGCATCTGGCGTTGGTTTCCCTCCGTAAGAATCTGTCCGCGCCAAGGCAGCCAAGAAAAGAGATCCAGAAGATAGGTAATCTTGCACCGGGAAGTCCCTAAGAAACATCGAGAATATATTGAGCAATATCAATCTCAAGGTTTGGGAGTAATTTACTGGACTCGATATTACTTCACTTCTTGCTCTTTACCCAGGCGTGTAAAGCGAATTTCAATCCGTCGCCGTGTAGCTTCTGATTGACGCTCCTGTGGAATCGGAGCAAATTCCCCATTTGGTAATATTAACTGTGCCGCTGAATAAGCCCGAAATTTTATTTTTGGGATTTTACCCTGTTGTTTCTGGATTGTCAACAGTTCTTTAACGACCGCGAGGGAACGCATCAAACCTAAGTCAGCATTCGAGCCTGCTTTGAGAGTGCTTACTGAACCTTGGCTACTAGCTGCTGCTTCTAAATTTTTGTCTAAATTGCTGAATACACTACCAATAGGTTGTTCATCAGTGTGACCAATAATTTCAACTGTATTTATGGTAAACTTCTTTGTCGTTTTTTCAATATCAGGTACAAGTTTATTAGTGATATAATTCAACATTGCTGGAGAAATTCCTGCGCTGCCTGGATCAAATCTATAATTTTCATCTTTAATTAAGAGAATTGGCGGCGTCTCTGTATTAGAAATTTGCGATATGGCATATTTAGTACTAGCTATTAATAGTATTAGCAACAATATCATGAAGGCATTGGACATTAAATCTGTAAAAGCTGTCCAAATATTTAACTCTTCATAGTATTCAGTATAGCGTGAACGACGAGCCATAATATTAAATTTAAAGCTACAATAATTTAAACTAAATTACAGTTTTTCTATTTGCTTATCTATGCCCTGCCTCAGCTTATAAAGCTCATCTTTTATATTGTTTACGTCTTGATTAAATTCTTGAACCTTATTGATAAGCATCTGTAATCCTTGCTTATTGCTTTCTGTTTGCTGAGTGACTCTTTGAATGATGAGAACACTCGCATTTTTATAATCATTACTGATTTTTTCACTATTACTTTGGATTATATCTCAGGGTAAGCGCATCTCAAACCCTGGTACTCTCCTTGAGTAATCAATTCATCAGCTAACTCCTGTTTTAAGCTTTCCAACTTTACACGCCTTTCTGATTTATTAACACTCATTATTTCAGCGGGAATAGCTGGTGTATTTACTGAATTTTCCTGTGTCTCCAGTTTTCGATGTTGAGAACAGTTAAACCGCTCATCCATTTTTTTTCGGAAACGATTAATAATTCCCTCTTGATATGTATAGTCTGTACTTATGGGAGTACCGACTACTGATACTTTATAAGGATAATTAGGACTATCTTCTGGTAGTTTATCTACTTCCTTCACAAACTCCCTAAGTTTAGGTAAATATTCATTGTCCCAAAGTTCAGGTTGTCTAGCTATGGCATCAATCTCATTATTTAAAAGTTGTAGCAAAGCTTCAGTCATATCTTTACGTTTAGCCAGTTCTTCCAAAGCTTGACTCCATTCTGGACTTAGAGAAGCAGTGTTATAACTATCGCGTAATGAATCATAATACTGAAACTCTAATAGTTGATTGTTCTGGTTTTTTTCTAATAACTTCAAGGCTATAGAAGGATAGAAAACATCCTCCAATTCTTCCATTTTTTTGGCATCAGGCGGGATAATGTCAGGGAAGGAAGCATTATAATCGTTATGAAGAAAAGATGTAGCAGAATTCTGTTCACGTAGGTAGGGATTTCTCATTCTTTCCAGGCTATTTAATAGTCGGAGAGGAAAACCAGCATATTCATTCACAATTAAAATTTCGTCATCAGCTTGCGTTACTTTTAATATGCTTGTTTCAACTCCTAACTCTTGTTCTAGTAAGATTTTAAATTGTCGTACTTCTAACTCATCTGTATCCTTAAAACCGATTAATTTACTACCTTTCGCTGGATCTTCACGAAAATAAGGATCACTTAAGTTTAGACGTAACAACGGTTCAGCTTCTTGCATAATTTGTGCCAAACGGGTTGAACGCACTGCTGAGTACTTTTCCATAAAGCGTTTAATGACAGAGTTGACAATATTAATACTTCGAGAAGCAAATAATTTATCAACATTGAGAGCGATTTCTTTTTGTAACTGGTTTGGAGTAGTGCTTTCTCTGTCTATAAAACTTACTAAAGATAGTTTGCTGTCCGTTTGTGCTGTAATAGTTGAACTTACTAACACGAACTTGCGGCGTAAATCATATTCTGGTAAAATAGTTTGATAACAGCGATCAATATCCTCACCATCAAATATTGCTTCGCCGCTCATTTCATCAAAATTCAATTGTCGCAAATCTTTATCTTGCTTTTCATAGAAATTTTGTAAGTCTTCTAATAAACTACTAAAAGCAGCAACTTGAGTTGTTCTCTCTTGAACATGCCTTTGCAAGTTATTAACAATTTTTATTGACTCTTGAACAACTGTTACATCAAAATTATGCTGAATAATTTTGCTGACTTCCAGCACTGAGGTTTTGGCTTCATCTTGGAACTGGCTATTTTTATTATTGAGGACAGGAATCCCACGTTTCTGTTCAATATCCTCAATATTTTGTTCAATGTCTCGCCATTTTTTGTCTAAATATTCTAAAGTTTTTGATCCACCATCATCAGCAACTTTATCTTGCAAATTTAGTTGATAATTCTGTAATTCATGTTGCAAAGCATCTAGCCAATCACGGGCACTCTTCATGGAAAAATTAGAATCTGTCGGCGTAAGTAATTGACTCAGATAATCATCAATATTATTCTTGAATTCCTTGGTGATATTTGGAGAAATCTGTAGTAGTCTCGTCAGCCAAATTCCTCTCGTACTCTCCGTTTCACCCGGCTGAGCTTTGCGAAATTGTTCTCTAAACTCCCTTGATAATTGCCCGCGAATATCATTGCGGTTCTCACGCTTGTGACATTCGGAAATTTGACGCTCTAATTTATTCCTCCATTCACTGAGAGTTTTCCGAAAAGTCTTGTTACTCTCTTGAACAGATTCTGATAACTTAATCGCAAAATTATCCTTTTTTTCTAGGTCGTTATGCCAATGATACTGAATGAGGAATTGCTCAATTAATTTTAAGGGATCTGGGCTTTGACCTTTGCCGTTTAACCAAAACTTAACTAGCTCTAAACTAACGCGGTTTAAGGCAATTTGTACAATTTTATCACGAGGAAAATAAATAGCCGCCAATCCAAATGTTAAATAACGCTGGCTATTGGGACGTGGGTGCTTATCCCACTGAATCATGTGTTGTAGAAAGTTGTCTCTATTACCTTTAATTGCTGGTGCTAACTCACTGGAAAAATCTAAAGCAATCTTATGAGCAATAACATTGCATAGCTTACCTTGTCCAAGAATCGAATATTCGCCTCCTGTTTGATTAGAGACTAAATAGGTGTAGTCAAATGGTGGACGCTGTTCTTGGACAAAAGCTAAATTTTCAATATCATAAACTGCTTCAAATTTTGTACCAGGTGTGCTATAGTAATTTAATTCTTTGAGAGCAGCATAAGTATTAGCACTCATACTGGGAGTATTGCCATACAGTTCTGGACTAATTACTAAATACCCGAAAATTTTGGCGCTTTGATCGCTATAAAGATGTCTGAGAGCATAGGCAACATCCAAAAACATCCCGCTACCTGTACCGCCACAAAGAGAGCCGACTACAAAAATACTCAATCCAGGTTCGACTTTTAACCCCGCTTTCAGCAATAAAGAATCATGTCCTCTCGTGCGCCTTTCTGCAGTTTCAATTGCTGTTTTAATCTTGTTATAATTGTGAAAAAAAGCTAGCCTACCTACAGGTCTAATACCTTTGGCACCTTCTTCAACTGCTTTAATATTTCGCAATAGTTGTGGTGGGAACCATCTTGCAATATGCTCGTAAGGTCCATAACGAGTATATTCTGAGCGCCGTTCCAATCTTTGAACAAACATAGTAACTTCGTTAGAGGACATTGTAGCACTGACTTTTTCTGCCTCTTTAAAACTGAGGTCAACGCCATGATAGCTACTTCCTGTACGAATACCAGTTACTTGGGTTGCGGCTTTATCGGTGTCAATGTGAACAAAACTTATGATTGGGAGGTTGCTTAAATCTCCATAACGGTCAACAACTAAACGTCTAATTCGCATTAAAAAATCGCGTCCAGTACCTCCTAATCCTATACAAATTGGTACGGCTAATTCCTCTATATTTTACGTTTTTTGCATTTACTTGATTCATTGTACGTTCTCAAATATTATTTTTTGACTTTAATAAAAATCTCGTAATCGCGTTTATATTCATCTGGTAAATTTAGTCGAAAACTAGATTTATTTATGAGAGTAGGTGATGTAA
>JAQYWP010000616.1 GCA_029379285.1 Rhizonema sp. PD38 | reverse complement strand
ATTGTTGCTAAGCGTAGTTTTTACTTGTGCAAAGTTAGTAAACAAATAAGTCAAGCAAATGCTAAATGATATTATTGAAGGTTTTGAACTCTCGCCTCACCAAAAACGTCTTTGGCTGTTGCAGCAGAATAATTTGGCTTATCGCAGTCAGCTAGCTATTTTAATTGAAGGAAACCTGAATATACAGCTTCTCAAAGAAGCCTTACATAACTTAACTAATAAACACGAGATTCTGCGTACAACATTCCATACCATACCCGATTGGACGTTTCCAATTCAGAGAATAAACAATACCCCTAACATACAGTTGCAAGAAATGGATTTGAGGAGTTTGAGTTTTGAAAGACAGCAGGCTAGAATTGAGGAACTTTTCCAAGAAGAGGGACAATATTCTTTTCATTTCGAGCAAGAACCTCTTGTTCATTGGACCATACTAACTCTGTCAGCGCAAAAATATACTTTACTTCTCACCCTGCCAGCTCTTTGTGCTGATACTAGAACGCTTAAAAATATAGTTAAAGAAATTAGTTCTTTGTACGCTAAAGGTAGACAATATGAGTTACATAAATTACCAATACAACACGTCCAATTTTCTGCTTGGCAGAATGAAATATTAGAAGAGTATGAACAAAAAATAATAAAAGATTTGCAGCTACCTAAGAATTATAAGTTTATTAATTTGAAGCTGCCTTTTGAAGCTAAACCTGTTAAAAAGCTAGAATTTAAACCTCAATTTATAGCTTTGACGCTTTCTCCTAAAAGGGTGACGAAGATTAAAACGTTTGTTCAAAAAAATCAAACTTCCACTTCTGTATTTCTCCTAACTTGTTGGCAAGTTTTGCTTTGGCGTCTGACTGGTCAATCGAATATTGTTATAGGCACTCTTTGCGATGGTCGTTCCTATCAAGAATTAGAAGAAGTACTTGGTTTATTGACAAAAAACTTACCTATTCATTATCATTTAGAGGATGATGAATCATTTTGGAAAAGTTTGCAAAATATTGATAAATCAACTCGCGAAGCCTATGCATGGCAAGATTACTTTACTTTGGAGCAAAAAGTTGGAGAATCAGAGAATTTAGATGCCCAATCTCTCTCACTATTTTGTTTTGATTTTGAAGAACAGGATACTCAATATTCGGCTGATGAGGTTTCATTTAGAACTTATAGGCAGTATACTTGTATTGACCGATTTAAGGTGAAACTTTCTTGTATTGATAGAGAAGGTATTGTCATTACAGAATTTCATTATGATTCCAGCTTATTTTCAGTGGAGACTATTGAGCGCTTAGCGGGACAGTTCAATACATTATTAGAGAGTGTTCTTAGCAACTCGGATATGTCAATCAGTCAGTTGCAGATTTTGAGTGCAGCCGAACAGCAGCGACTACTGGTTGAGTGGAATAAGACTCAGGTTGAGTATCCTCAAGATAAATGCATTCATCAGTTGTTTGAGGATCGGGTGGAGCAGACACCAGATGCCATTGCAGTCGTTTTTGAAGACGAGCAACTCACGTACAGAGATCTGAATGAGCGGGCTAATCAACTAGCACACCACTTACAGACACTAGGTGTGGAACCAGATGTACTGGTGGGCATTTGTGTAGAGCGATCGCTCTCGATAGTCATTGGACTGTTGGGGATTCTCAAAGCGGGTGGCGCTTATATACCATTAGATCCTAGCTATCCCCAAGAACGTTTAGCTTTCATCTTAGAAAACTCTCAACCCAGCATGTTGTTAACACAACAGCACCTAGTGGAGAGTCTACCAACTCATAAGGGTAAAGTCTTTACCTTAGACAGTAACTGGGAACGAATAGCCCAAGAGAAAAGAGAAAATCTTGCAAGCACTATTACCCCCGATAACCTAGCTTACGTCATTTACACCTCCGGCTCTACAGGGAGACCAAAGGGTGCAATGAATACCCACAAGGGAATGTGCAATCGCTTACTGTGGATGCAAGACACTTACCAATTAACAGCAATAGATCAGGTGTTGCAGAAGACACCTTTCAGTTTCGATGTATCAATCTGGGAATTTTTCTGGCCGTTGATGACGGGTGCGCGTTTAGCGATCGCTCAACCAGGGGGGCATCAAGATCCTAACTACTTAGTGAATGCGATCGCACAGCAGCAAATTACAACCTTACATTTTGTACCTTCGATGCTACAAGTGTTTCTAGAAGCAGAAAGTCTAGAAACTTGTAAATGTCTCAAACAGGTGATAACAAGTGGTGAGGTATTGCCAATCCAACTGCAAAAACGCTTCTTTAATCGTCTTGATGCACAATTGCACAATCTCTACGGCCCAACTGAAGCCAGTATAGATGTCACCTATTGGGAGTGCGTGCAAAAAAGCAGTCCTGAAGACAATAGCATCAGCTATCAAAACACAGTTCCTATTGGTCGCCCGATTGCCAATACCCAGATTTATCTGCTTGATAGGTATCTCAACCCTGTTCTTGTGGGCATAACAGGCGAAGTGTATATTGGTGGTGTAGGAGTGGGTAGGGGTTATTTAAACAATCCTGAACTAACAGCAGAAAAATTCATCCCCAACCGCTTTAGTGAGCAACCAGGAACACATCTGTACAAAACAGGCGACCTAGCACGCTATTTACCGAATGGAGAGATAGAGTATATTGGTCGTATTGACTACCAAGTCAAACTTCGTGGTTTCCGCATCGAACTGGGAGAAATTGAGGCACACCTGAGTCAACACCCAGCAGTACGAGAAACTGTAGTTGTTGTTCGCTCAGATTCAGCCGATTCTCAACGAATAGTTGCCTATATTGTCGCTCAAAAAGAGCAAACACTAACAATTACTGAACTACGAGACTTCTTAAAGTCAAAGCTGCCAAACTACATGGTGCCAGCAGCTTTTGTGATGCTGGCGGCACTACCACTCATACCTAATGGTAAAGTAGACCGCAAAGCGCTAGCTGCACCTGATACAGCACGTCCCAAATTGGAAGCGGTTTTTCAGCCACCCCAAAGCAAGGCAGAAAAAACTATTGCTAATATTTGGCTTGAAGTACTTCATGTCAAAGACGTAGGAATTCATGATAATTTCTTTGAACTCGGCGGTCATTCATTACTCTTAGTTCAGGCTTATAACAAGTTGTATGAAATATTTGAGAGCGATTTATCAATACTCGATCTAATTAAATATCCGACCATAAGCTCTTTGGCTGATTACTTAAATCAAGTCAAAAAGAAACCGTCTTTTCGTAAAACAGATATTGATACTAAAAAGATTGAAGCTGGCAAAGCTCACCAAAGAAAACGTCAATCAAGTAAAAAGTAAAAAATTAGAAATATTTCAGGAGTTGCCGAATCATGAACTCTCCAGTGATATCTACAAATGGTTCAGAAATAGCTATTATAGGCTTGACAGGACGTTTTCCTGGAGCCAAAAATATTGATGAATTTTGGAAGAATCTTCAGAACGGAAGAGAATCAATCTCTTTTTTTACTGATGAAGAACTGTTGTTATCAGGAGTAAGTTCATCTGTACTAAGTGACCCTAAGTATGTAAAGGCACAAGCAACATTAGAAGATGTAGAATTTTTTGACGCTTCATTCTTTGGCTTTAATCCTAGAGAAGCAGAAATTACTGATCCGCAACACCGACTTTTCTTGGAGTGTGCTTGGGAAGCTCTTGAAAGTGCTGGGTACGACTCAGAAGCGTACAAAGGTACTGTTGGTGTATATGCTGGCTCTAGCTTGAGCCGCTACTTACTTAGTATTTACCTCAATCAAAATATCATAAACTCTATCGACACTCAGCAACTTATGATTGCGGGTGACAAAGATTACTTAACAACACGCATTTCTTATAAACTCAACCTAGAAGGACCTAGTTATACCGTTCAAACAGCCTGCTCAACTTCATTGGTTGCTATCCACGTAGCTATCATGAGCTTGCTGAATGTAGAATGTGATATCGCTTTGGCTGGTGGGGTTTCCATCATCAATGCGTCCATAAAAGCTGGATATTTTTACACACAAGGGGGAATATTCTCTCCCGATGGACACTGCCGCGCCTTTGATGCTAAAGCACAAGGAACTGTTGGCGGTGAGGGTGTGGGTATTGTGGTATTAAAGCGATTAGAGGAGGCTCTTGCTGATGGCGATTGTATTCATGCTGTCATCAAAGGTTCAGCCATCAATAATGATGGTTCATTCAAGCTTAGCTACACAGCACCCCGTATCGATACCCAAGCTCATGTGATTAGAAAGGCGCAAATAATCGCTGAAGTAGAACCTGAGACAATTACTTATATTGAGGCTCACGGTACAGGAACACCTTTAGGAGATCCCATTGAAATTGCCGCGCTGACACAAGCTTTTCGCTCTAGTACTCAGAAGAAGGGATTCTGTGCAATTGGTTCAGTCAAAACCAATATTGGACATTTGGATGCTGCGGCTGGTGTAACTGGATTGATCAAAACTACGCTAGCACTTAAGCACAAACAGATACCACCCAGCTTGCATTTTCAAGAACCATCACCTCAGATTGATTTTGTTAACAGTCCTTTTTACGTTAATAACTCTCTTTCTGATTGGAAGGCAAACATAAACGGTATTCCGCGTCGCGCTGGAGTTAATTCCTTTGGGATAGGGGGAACAAATGCCCATGTGATTCTGGAAGAAGCCCCAGTTATGGAGCCATCAGGTTCTTCGCGCCCTTGGCAGTTGTTGCTGCTCTCGGCTAAGACTAGTACAGCGATAGAAACTGTGACAACCAATATAGCCGCTCACCTTCAGCAGCATACTTCTTTGAACTTGGCTGATGTCGCTTACACTCTACAGGTAGGTCGTCGAGCCTTTAACCATCGTCGCATGGTCGTGTGTCAAGATTTTAATGATGCTGTGAAAGTACTGAGCAGCCAAGATCCACAACGAGTATTCACTCACTATCAGGAACCATGTAATCGCCCTGTGGTGTTTATGTTTTCTGGACAAGGGGCGCAGTACGTAAATATGGGCAGGGAACTCTACCAGAGTGAACCCATCTTCAGAGAGCAAGTTGATGAGTGTTCGTATTTTCTAAAACCTCATATTGGGCTAGATTTGCGTACTGTGCTTTATCCCGATGAACAACAGGCTCAAGATGCAGCACAGCAGTTACTACAAACCGCAATTACTCAACCTGCACTGTTTGTGATAGAGTATGCCCTAGCTCAGTTGTGGATAGCTTGGGGTGTGCAACCAGAGGCAATGATTGGTCACAGTATTGGGGAATACGTAGCTGCCACAGTAGCTGGAGTTTTCTCACTTGAAGACGCCCTTGCACTAGTGGCAAATAGAGGAAAACTGATGCAGCAGTGCAAAAGTGGAGGAATGCTCTCGGTTCAACTTCCCCAACAGTCGGTGCAACCTCTACTGGGAAAAGAACTGTCAATAGCAGCAAGCAATGCACCTTGTTACTGTGTGGTGTCGGGTACAACCCAAGCGATAGAGCAATTACAACAGCAGCTACAAGAAAAAGGCGTAGGCTGTCGGCGACTGCATACGAATCATGCCTTTCATTCTCAAATGATGGAACCAATAATTGAGCCTTTCACCCAGTTATTACAAAACGTCACACTTAATTCCCCGAAAATTCCTTTTATCTCTAATGTTAGTGGAACTTGGATT
>JAQYWP010000615.1 GCA_029379285.1 Rhizonema sp. PD38 | reverse complement strand
ACAATCAATTCTTATCTCTGCCAATCATCGCGCTTACTGCCAAAGCAATGAGTGGCGATCGCGATAAGTGTATTGATGCTGGTGCTTCTGATTACATTGCTAAACCTGTAAACAATGAACAGTTGCTTTCACTGTTACGTGTTTGGTTATATAGATAATTTTATGTCATATGATAGAGGTAATTGGTATTATTTTTAGTAGTTGGCTAGATGTAGCTTTTAACTTTTAAAAGCTATAAAATTTTACATTTAACGATTACTCATCAAGAATGATAAAAATTCCTTTATATTTCTTGTGAAAAAGTGATGGGAAATTTTAACTTCGGTTAAAAATTGATTTTATGAGTAGTGAGCAACTCGAAGATATCGAAATTCAATTATTTTTAGAAGGCGTTTACCGTTACTACGGATTTGATTTCAGAAATTATGCTCCTGCTTCACTTAAGCGTCGCATCTGGAATGTAATTCGTTTAGAGCGTTTAAATACCGTCTCTGGATTGCAAGAAAAAGTTCTTCATGATCCTAATTTTATGGAGCGATTTATCTTCAATCTTTCAGTAAACGTCACATCTATGTTTCGAGATCCAAGTTTTTTTCTAGCATTTAGAACCAAAGTAGTGCCACTCTTAAAAACTTACCCTTTTATTCGTATTTGGCATGCCGGATGTTCTACTGGTGAAGAAGTCTATTCTATGGCAATTCTGCTTAAAGAAGAAGGACTTTATGAGCGTTCTCGGTTGTATGCTACTGATATTAATGAATCGGTATTAAGAAAAGCAAGAACTGGAATTTTCTCTCTAGAATTGATGCAAGAATATACGAATAATTATCTACGATCTGGGGGAAAGAAATCTTTTTCCGAATATTATACTGCGGCATATGATAATGCGATATTTTCTCCAGCGCTCAAAGAGAATATCGTGTTTTCACAACATAATTTGGCGACAGACAGTTCATTTAATGAGTTTCATGTTATTCTCTGTCGTAATGTCTTAATTTATTTTAATAAGTCACTACAACAGCGAGTCCATAATCTTTTTTACGAAAGTATTGTCCGATTAGGCATTTTGGGTGTTGGACGTCAAGAAACAATAAAATTTACGCCTCACGAAAAAAACTATGAAGAGTTAGAAAGCAGTGTAAAGCTTTATCGAAGAATTAAATAATAGCAATTCAATGTTAGCCAATTCATAATCAAATTTATAGCGACTGAATGCAATACATTTATGGCATTTCAACTCATTGTTATCGGGACATCTTTTGGTGGATTACACGCTCTCCAAATTTTATTACCGGGTTTACCAAAAACCTTTCCAGTACCTGTAGCAATAGTCCAACACCGCCACAAAACTTCTGATAACAGTTTAAGTTTATTATTGCAGCATTACAGTAATTTGATAGTAAAAGAAGTGGAAGACAAAGAAGAAATTTTACCAGGTTGTGTATATTTAGCTCCAGCAGATTATCACTTACTAGTAGAAACTAAAGATGAAACAGCCTCCTACTCTTACTTTGCTTTGTCTACCGATGCTCCTGTCACTTACGCACGACCGTCGATTGATGTACTATTTGAAACGACAGCCGATGGTTATGCTGAAAAAGCGATCGCCGTCATTTTGACGGGAGCTAATCATGATGGTGCTCAAGGTTTAGCGAGAATCAAAGCACGCGGTGGCAAAACAGTGGCAGAAGAACCTTCAACAGCCACTTGTGCGACAATGCCCAAAGCCGCTATAGAGACTGGAGCGGTAGACAAAATTCTGCATTTACAGGATATTGCCCCTTTTTTAGTGAAAATTTGCTCATAACTGAATGATGAAGGGAAGGGCAGTAGAGGAGTAGGTATAAATAATTATATAGTCGAAAGGGGTAGAAAATAGATTATTAGCCTCTTTCTTTAGATAGAAAATGAATAGTTAGCATCCATCTATTACATCACCTAGCATGATGTACGACATCTAAGTGGCTGACGCTCTTGATACTGATATGTGAATGCTGGCAACTAAGAAGTTACAAATCACTTACAATAGCCAAATCTATAACTTAAGATAGTGGGAGAAAATCAACCCTAAACGTCACAGTCAAAAGGAAGACGTAAAAACTCCTTCGTCTCTTCCTGAAAGCATATAAATAAAATGTCATTTGAATCGAAAGTTAACATCCTACTGGTTGATGATTATCCGGAAAATTTACTCGCACTCGAGGCAATTTTAGATAGCCTTGAGCAAAATTTAGTGAGGGCTACATCAGGTGCGGAAGCGTTGCGCTGTTTGCTTAATCAAGATTTTGCAGTAATTCTGCTGGATGTGCAAATGCCAGACATGGATGGCTTTGAGACAGCAACACTTATTCGACAACGAGAGCAATCACGTCATACACCAATTATTTTCCTGACAGCTTTTAGTAGTAGCGACAACATGGTGTTTAAAGGGTATTCCCTTGGCGCAGTGGACTATCTATTCAAGCCAATTGAGCCGGAAATATTAAAATATAAAGTAGCCGCGTTTGTTGATTTGTTTCAGAAAACTGCTGAGGTGAAGCGACAAGCAGTACAGCTAGCAGCGATGAATGCTGAACTAAAAAAACGCGAAGAGATGTTTCGCTCTTTAAGTGCTTGCTCACCTGTGGGAATTTTTTTAACAGATGTAGAAGGTAAATGTACTTATACCAATCCCCGTTATCAGGCTATTTGTGGCGTGACACTAAAGGAAAGTTTAGGCAACAACTGGACGCAAAAAATTAATGCTGAAGACCAAGAACAGATAACTAGCGAGTGGTATAGTGCATTTAGAGAAGGTCAGGAATACAAAGGTGAATTTCGGCTCGTCTCTCAAGAAGGACTTGAGCGCTGGGTTTCCGTGTCATGTTCACCAATGTTAGAGCAACATCAAGTGACTGGTTATGTCGGCACATTGGAAGATATTACAAAGCGCAAACAAGCAGAAGAAGAACACATTAAGTTGATTTGCGAGCAAACAGCAAGACAAGAAGCGGAAACAGCAAATCGCCTAAAAGATGAGTTTTTAGCAACCCTTTCCCATGAACTTCGCACACCCTTAACTTCTATACTTGGCTGGGCTAAACTACTGCGTCAGCGGAGATTTGATGAAAAAGCAACAAGCAATGCTTTGGAAACAATTGAACGCAATGCGACTTTGCAGGCTAAATTAATTGAGGATATCTTAGATGTCTCACGTATTATGCGTGGGAAACTCCATTTAAATCTCTGCCCAGTTAACTTAGTGTCTGTCATTTCAACAGTTGTTGATTCTGTGCAGCTGCAAATTGAGTCCAAAAATATTCAACTCGAGTATATTATTGAATCAGTAGCTACAGAGGAGATAGGGAATACCTCGTTCTCTAGTTCCTCTGCTTTCGTTCTCTCTTCCCCTTTTGTTGTCTCAGGAGATCTCAACCGCTTACAGCAAATTGTCTCGAATATAGTCAGTAATGCGATTAAGTTCACATCCAGTGGCGGACGGATTGAAGTACGACTATCAGTATTAGAAGAGAATTTAGAAATACAAGGAACAGGAGACGTAGCGGCTAACTCAAACACAATCTCTATGTCTCCCACAGTCTCTTATGTCCAAATGACTTTCAGTGACACAGGTAGCGGTATCAGCCCAGATTTTCTTCCCTATGTTTTTGAGCGCTTTCGTCAAGCTGATAGCAGTATCACCAGAAACCAAGGTGGATTGGGGCTAGGGCTGGCGATCGTTCGTCATTTAGTCGAATTGCATCGCGGCAGTGTTCGGGCAGAAAGTCCTGGATTATCACAAGGAGCAACTTTTACTGTCAAGCTGCCGCTTTTAAAAGCAAGGGTGAGTGGAAAAAATGGTAAAGGGTTATCTCGGAATCTGGCTACAGGACAAGTAGAAGTAAGTCAGGAGTCATGAATGAAGGTAGTTCGTAGTAAAACCCCATGAATAAATTTAGGGGTTGTAACTAACTTCACACTACTAAATCTGGAAAGACTTCTTGCACGGCAGAATGAACCAGGCGATGATTTTGTACATTCAAACCTTTAGCTAATGCAGGATTGATTATCAGTGCTTCCACACCTAAGTTGGCTAACTGTACTATATATGGTAAAGTACTGTTGTTAAGTGCCTGAGTTGAAGTCCAAGGAACCGCTCCTGGCATATTAGGAACTCCATAATGTACCACTCCCTCTTCAACGTACACTGGGTTAGTGTGAGATGTAGCATGCAATGTTTCTATACAGCCACCTTGGTCAACCGCAACATCTACAATGACTGAACCAGAGCGCATTTGTTTGACTAAATCGCGTGAAACAAGGATGGGTGCTCTACGCCCAGGAACTAAAACTGCACCAATAAGTAAATCAGCCTCTTTAACAGTGGTTTCAATATGAGTGGAGTTACTGTAAAGTAGTTCAACTCTGGAGCCAAATAAAGTTTCCAGATAGGATAAGCGTTCAACATTAACATCTAAAATATGTACGGAAGCTCCCATACCTACAGCTATCTTCGCGGCTTCTGTGCCAACAACACCACCGCCTAAAATCACGACTTTACCAGGTTTGACTCCAGGGACACCACCTAGAAGAACTCCTCTACCACCAGAAGAACGTTCTAAGAACCTTGCGCCAAATTGTACTGACAAGCGACCGGCAATAATGCTCATGGGTGTGAGCAAGGGTAATTTGTTATTGCCTGATTGTTCCACTGTTTCGTAGGCGATCGCCGTTACGCCACAATCAATTAAATGCTCGGTCAATTTTCGATCAGCTGCCAGATGTAGATAAGTAAACAACATCTGTCCCTTCTGCAAAAATTGATACTCTGTACTCAAAGGCTCTTTAACTTTGACAACTAACTCTTGATTCCAAGCAACTTCTGGAGTGAAGACAATCTCCGCACCTGCACTTTTATAATCATCATCTGTGAATCCCGCACCATCACCCGCCTGAGTCTCGACAAAGATGGCATGACCGTTTTCTTTAAGTACCCTTACACTAGAAGGACTTAAGCCAACTCGATACTCCCGATCCTTTGTTTCTTTAGGAACGCCAATTTTCATTTATAGCCTCTAAATTCACTTTGCTTAACTTTAGTTTGTCAGTATAATCTCTTATATTTTGAATCAAAAACTACGGATTTGCCTGATTTTTCCAGGAAGGGCAATGGGGAGTGGGGCGAACGATGCCAATGTCTCCTCTTCTTTCAAATTCCAGCAGACTTGACGATCACTATATTCTTTCTAAAATAGATGAAGAATCGTAAATTAATGTAAATAGTGGTAATAATACTTAAGCATCTTTAAAGTAAACGTTTATTCGCCAAGAGGTTTTTGCTAATGAAGACACAACCACAGCCAAGTGTTACCCCTAAGCTAGAGGAGCCAAAATTTGGGTTCAATGAATATGCAGAGCGTTTGAATGGTCGAGCTGCTATGATTGGCTTTGCTTTAATGGTGGTGATTGAATACGTCACTGACCAAGGAGTCATATCGTGGCTAGGTTTACAATAGGGTAACAAAAGTGTTGACTGTTAAGTGTTATACTAAGACATACAGTCAACACTCATAAGCAAAATTACTTTAAAAACAAAGTTTTTGTAACGGTAAGCGTTTACGCATAGTAAAGAAAATTATAATATAATTATCACTTATTGATATACCC
>JAQYWP010000614.1 GCA_029379285.1 Rhizonema sp. PD38 | reverse complement strand
TTACAATCCCCACAGTATTATCTTTTTCAACTTATTCAGCAAACCCTACTTAACTATAAAATTCTAAATTGACAACCGCAGACCTAAGTATAAAATACGAATATGTCATCCGGAAGGCTAGGAATTTTGTTGATTTTCTTGAAATATACCAATAGCTAAAATCCCAAGAATTTTATTCACATCTTTGAGATAATATTCGCTTAAATCAATGCTTAATGTTTGTCCTTCTAGTTTGAGAAATTGCCAAATGCTACCTGTTGTCACTGCGCCGTAAATTGTTTTAATCTCAGTTATGGTTTGATCATTAAACATTTGTGCTGCAACCATAGACGCTGCACACTGACCCAACCCACCGTTAATATTCTCTTTTTTGGCTTCTACAATTGTAATCACTGGCGCTGTCACCATAAGAATTTCTGGAGATTTAGTAATAATAAAATCACAAGTTCCGTTTAATCCTTTGGTCTCGTCAACAGTGAAATCAACTCCCGAAAATAAACTTATTTGCTCTTTGAGTTGTCGGCGTAAATCAACTAAAATTGGAGCAATAATGAGTTCAGAACGTGCTTTTTCACTATTACTACCTAGAGCGATCGCTAGATTGTAGTCGAGTGTTTCTGTGAGTAATTTACTGGCTGTCAATTCCGGAAAATTAGCGAATATATCACGTTTTTCTAATGTAGTTAAGTTAAACTCCTTCTTGGCTTTAGCTAAACTAAATTCGCTATATGACATAAAAGTAAAGATAATTATCAGGTTCTTCAATCAATTCTGCTTTCTTGATATCAGGCATAGTATGGTAGAATTCATGATGCCTGAGTAATTTTCATCGGGGCGAACGACACTAGCGCCCCTAAGACTGTGGTATCTTTAAGAAGAAAATTTCTGTAAATCCCCTGCCTGAATTCATTCGCGGCGATGCCTGTGACTCAAAGCTGTCTTCTCACGATTCCGTGGCTAAATATGCGCGAAGCACTTCTGCAACAGTCCAAGCTTGGGCAATACACCCTCTCGGAGTCATCGGGGCATCACCATCAAAAATTTCACTGAGACTACCAAGCCCGTGGGCAGTTAGGTGGTTTGCCATTGGTTCAAGAAAGCTCCGAACCTTGACTGGATTTTGAAACACACGCAAATGTGCTAAGACAAAAGGACCTAATAGCCAACCCCAAGTTGTTCCTTGGTGATAAGCACCGTCTCGAGTCCGTTGATCTCCACCATAGTGTCCTTGGTATTGAGAATCATTGGGAGCAAGCGATCGCAACCCATGTGAAGTTAGGAGTGTTCGTCCACAAACCTCTACGACGGTCTTTTGCTGTTCAGGGGTCAATGGACTTTCTGGCAACGATACTGCTAATATCTGATTAGGTCTTAGCGATGCGTCATCACCATTAGGTCCATCTAAAACGTCATAGCAATAGCCACTCGATTTGTTCCAGAATCGCGGAAAATGGTTAGATAAACGATTAGCAAGTGTCTCATACTCTTCATATGGCTTACCAATCTGACGAGCAAACTTCACCATTGTTCGTAAAGCATTATACCACAGAGCATTAATTTCTATAGGTTTGCCAATCCGTGGCGTGACGACCCAATCACCTACTTTAGCATCCATCCAGGTAAGTTGTACACCCGCTTGTCCAGCGTAAACTAACCCATCTGCTGAGTCAACGTGAATATTGTAACGGGTGCCACGAACGTGCCAGTTGACAATATCTGCCAGAATTGGAAAGAGTTCTTGAATAAGCGCCTCTTCTTTAGTTGCTGCATAATAAAGCCGTACTGCTTCAAAATACCACAGTACTGCATCTACCGTATTGTATTCTGGCGCGTCTCCGGCATCAGGGAAGCGATTGGGCAACATTCCCTGATCTACATACTTGGCAAAGGTTTGCAGAATTAAGCGTGCGATTTCTGGGCGACCTGTAGAGAGGGTGAGACCTGGTAGACTAATCATAGTGTCGCGTCCCCAATCGCTAAACCAGTGGTAACCTGCAATCACAGTCTTACCATTTTGTTCATTGGGCAATGAACGGTTGACAATAAATTGGTCAGCAGCTAGTACCAAATGATTCACCCACTCTGGTGTTTCTTGAGCAGCAGAGGAGCGACTGTTTTTCCAAACTCTTGTTAAATTTTGCTCATAAGTGCGGCGAATTTCTAGCGCTCCTGCACCATCTAAGTTAGGGTTTCTTTCAGTACTGGCGACAAAAGTGAAGGATTCACTCTCTTGTAGCGTTACTTCAAACGTTGCTGCATGAAAATGATCTTCCTTGTCGCTTAGTCCTCGGTAACGTTCTGCTGCTAAGTCAAATCCATAGTACCACTTACTGACTGGTGAAGCCTTACCATGATTCGACAGAAGATACAATGGTACGGTACTTGTAAAAAAAATTACACGTATCCCCTGATCCACAGAATCAATAGTCATTTGCCAACTCCCGGCTTGAGTACTACCGTGATAATCGCGGTAATTCACCAATGCCTTGAGTGTGAGTAACATCGGTTTGCTTGCACGGCGTAGATCGTAACGTACATACGTCGTGTTGGCTTCTGGCTGCATCCACACCCGCTTTTCTAAGAGAGCATCAGCACAGGCAAATGTCCACACAGGAATAGTTCCCTCCAATTGAAAGCGTTCAATATGACTCAGCCCTTCAGCATCGATACTTCCACCCGCCCAACGATTAGCGTAAAGGGCATAAGAGTGTTCATCGTATAAAGCCGTTTCATCTAGCTTTGTCAGTAAAAGGGTTCGATCCACTGGCGGCTTTAGGGCTGCTACTAAGAGTCCGTGATAGCGCCGTGTCAACAGATTTGCTACAGTGCCCGAAGCGTAACCACCGATCCCGTTAGTCACCAACCACTCTCGCGACGAAGCTGTATCCAGGTTGCTAC
This sequence comes from Rhizonema sp. PD38, assembly GCA_029379285.1. Lineage (GTDB taxonomy): Bacteria > Cyanobacteriota > Cyanobacteriia > Cyanobacteriales > Nostocaceae > Rhizonema. The sequence continues at coordinate 2,749 of JAQYWP010000614.1, read as the reverse complement.
AAATTTCTCGTCCAAAGTTAATACTCATGTGACATTACAGTATTTTGAAGGCAGATGTTATCTTTATAACCGTTCGCAATTGCAAAGTATCAGGAGTTTAGCTAATGCGACTATCTTGTTTGTAAGAGACTCGAACGTTTTTGAAAATACAACGGTAATTGGGAGAATGAAAAAGTTTGCCAGTCAGTAGCGATCGCTCATCCATAGATATGAGTTGAAAGATACCAACAGCAGCCACTGCTCCCAATGGTGGCGCAATACAGTAAAGCCACTGGTACTGCCAAAGCGGTGTAACTAAAGCGGGGGCAATACTGCGTGCCGTATTCAAACTGGTGCCAGAGATTGGGGCTCCCAACCAAACCATTGTTGCCACAAGCAACCATACCATAAGTGGTGTCCAGCGCATTAGCCTATGACTGCTTAAAAATATAAAGATACACAGCACCAGCAGACATGTCATTACCACTTCCGCTAGAAACACGTACCAGATAGCATAACCCTGTCCGGGTAAAGTTATGCAATTGTTGACACTAGCTGCGTAGCGTCCCCACACAACCTTCATTAACACTGAACCAATAATTGCGCCTAGAAATTGTGCGATGACATACCCAACTAAATCGAGCTTATGCATCTTACCCTGTAGCCAGAAAGTTAGTGACAAGCAAGGGTTGAGGTGAGCGCCACTCAGTTTCCCCAAAGATGAAATTGAAAAAAGTGCTCCACTTCCAGCAAATATCAGCCCATTAATTAGCAATCGAATGCTAGGATTGGGCACCAGGTGTTCCATTGGTAAACCCTTACCAAAATTGAAGGTAATTATACTAAATCCAACAAAAATATTGAATACAGTTCCTAGCATTTCCGCAGCATATTCTTGCCAGTGCAATTGCTTCCAGGCTTTGAAAAAATGCATCGTTGTTTTCCAACCAGCTAATTAGAGCATGTTAATTAGGGTACACCAAAATAATAAAATTTGTTGCGAAATACGTAACGCACTGGTTCTGGGCAATGCTTTCGTGCATTAGCTATGGAAACTACTATATGCTATCAGAAAAGGAATTTTTTCAGTCATCCAGTCCCAAAGGTGATACACGTAGCATCAAGCCAAGTGCTTGCGGTGGGTTGGAATATCTGTCGGAAAGCCGCAATTCATGCGATCGTTCCGATAGTTGAGGCTCAGTTAGTAGAGTGCTACAAGCGCACTGTAGAGGTTACGAGTTCGAGTCTCGAATTCTTTATCACACTCTAATGCATAGCCGTTTGACACTCTCCTGCCTGAAGGCACAGACGCTATGTGTCTTCCCTATAAGGGATTTTCCGCCTAATTTCTTATAAATTTTCTCGCTTGATTTATAACTGCTCGTTTGCTTAAGTTCACGAAGCAATTCTATTTGTGTCCGCACTACTTGCCCACCTTTCTGCCAATCCTTTAAGAATTTCTTCAACTTCACTGTGGCTAGCAAATAAGACTCGAGCGCGCCATGAGGTTTCACCTTCACGAATCTTCAACCAGAAACCATCTTGGAACTCCTTTGGCATCTGAGCTAGTAAATCAAAAAATTCTCCCGCCTCCAAGTCTAGTTTACCCGTGCGAAACCGACTGAGCCGACTTTCGTGGATTCCAGTCCAAAGGCTAACCTGCTTGGCTGAATAGTCAAAAGCCAACAATAATTGATTAAAAATTTCTTTGTGCTGGATCATAGCAACATATCTTTACTAAGATATTGTCAATTTAGCAACTTTATTTTATATAATTGCTATATCGGCAATTTTAAGTTGTTGACGGGATTAACTAATTAATGAATGAAACAATATAAGCATTTAGATCATAGCACTTTTCACCTTTACCGCCTTACTTGTATTGGCGATTGCGAGCTTGATTGTTTTGAACCTTGTACTCACTTTAATAAGTGAGCCTCCAACCGGATGCGTGCGGGAAGTTAGGCAGCCAGCAATAAAGGGGGGAAACCCGCTCTCTAGTGACTGTCCCCACGCTCTGTACCAGATGCTTGAGGATATGGCGTTGCGCGATTTTCTACTTATTCGATTTGCAGCATCTGGGGACTTGAAACCCAAATTTTCCCAGTATCTGGGTATTGATTCTGTTATTTGTGAATGCCTATAATCATGAGTCTCAATTTAGCTTCGACACTAAAGAGCGATCGCCATTTACAAAGTTATTTTAGTATCGGCGAAGAACGCTGGCAAAGAGAACAAACGACAATACCGGATGCATTAATATCACTCCCTAACATTCAGATCGATCCAGAATTCAGCAACCTCATTCCCCCTCTATCACATGAAGAAAAATCACACCTGGAAGCAAACTTAAAAGAATTTGGCTGTATTGACTTTCTCGTAGTGTGGCAGGGTACGCGCATATTGCTGGATGGACACAATCGCTATTCTATATGTACCCAGCTGCAAATTCCCTACAAAATAGTAGAAATTGAGATTCCAAACAGAGAAGCAGCTATCTGCTGGATTGCCAATCACCAACTCGGAAGGCGTAACATTACACCAGAAACCATAAGTTATCTGCGAGGTAAGCGCTATCTACATTTGAAAGGCAATCGTGAGGATAACCTAAAGCAGAATCTACCGAACGGAAAAAGTTTCCTATCGGTGGAAGAGGAGGTGGAGCAGCTACCGAACGGAAAAAGTTTCCTATCGGTTGACATGGCGAAGAGTTTGGCAGAACAGTATAAAGTTAGCGATCGCACAATCAGAAATGATGCCCAGTTTACAT
>JAQYWP010000613.1 GCA_029379285.1 Rhizonema sp. PD38 | reverse complement strand
GAAGATGCGATGCAGGACGCCGCAGTTCAACTTAAAAAAACTGGAGAGATTGTCAGTCAGGAGGACAAAGAAGGCTATTTGTTGAACTACTTGCAGAATGCTGTCAGGGGTGTAGCAATTGAAGTGAAGCGACGCGAAGTTATAACTCCAAAAAAACCGGGCATGACAGCGGTTAAGAGCGTTGCGAATGGTAGTGCTGCCCCATTCCCCACTGAAATCATGCTCCTGTTGAAAAATGCGGAGATTCATTTAGTGCCAGCCAAAGCGGAAAAGCTGTGGGCGGCGTATGGGGAGAAATTTGTAGAAGCGATCGCTTACGTTGATCAAAAAACGAAAGAAGGTAAAGTCACTAATCGTGAAGGTTATTTTGTGAAATGCCTGGAAGAAGGCTGGTTAGTCAAAAAACCAGAACTTGAAAAACGAGATCCGCATACTCTGACACTTGAACAGCAGCAGTGGTATGAGTGGGCGTGTATGACTGGAATATGTATCGATACTCCAGTCAAGGATTTACCTACCAAAATGGGAGTGTTGGCAGTCCTAATTCCAATCAAAGATAGAAGACCATTCGACCCGCCGTATGACTTAATGGCGATCAACGTGGCGATGCGCGAATACCCGATGTAAGTGATTTGCACAATTCTGGAAAACGATGGTGGAGGGCGATCGCTCCAACTCTTCACTTGCACGTAGTATGTCTGTATTGTGTATAAGGGTTGATGCGTTCATACTGGAGCGATGTCTCACGACAAGACGCTAAGAGCGTCTACGCTCACGGGGCTGTCTCATACGATAGCAGCACTGCCTATGCCATTTCTTTATAACATTTCCCTCAGGACTATAGTTAGCACTGTGGTTGATGAAGTTATGTCAAGAAGATGGAAGATGTTACACTCAAGTTGCACGAATGATGCCATCTAGATGATTTACTTAAGAGTAGTTTTGCCTTCAACAGGTTTCAAAGGAGACTGCAATGTCAAAGATGGGTGCCATTTGGCGTCAGTTATTGGCGATCTCAATTAGTGGTGTCAGCATTTTCTGGGCAGATTGCACTCAAGCTCAAAGCAAAATAATTCCAGACAACACCCTAGGTGCTGAAAAATCTAATGTCATCCCCAACTATGGTGGACTCCCCGTTGAAGTAATTAATGGTGGTGCTACTCGCGGTCAAAATCTCTTTCATAGCTTTCTTGAATTTAACGTCAGTTAGGACAGAGGAGCTGATTTTTACAGTCCCAGTGCTGCTATTCAAAATATTGTGACGCGGGTCAAAGGGAATAATCGTTCAGAAATTTTAGGGGGACTTGGTACATTTGGTAAATCTAATCCCAACTTATTTCTAATAAACCCAAATGGTATTATCTTTGGTCCGAGTGCAAGTTTATATGTTGAAGGTTCATTTATAGCAACAACAGCTAATGCGATTCAATTTGGTAATATTGGGACTTTCAACGCTACAACCCCAAATGTACCATCACCCTTACTAACTGTTAATCCCTCAGCATTGTTATATAACCAAATTGTGAGGAGTGCATCTATTCAAAATAACTCTACTGCACCATCTGGATTAGATCCATCAAATTCATTTGTTGCCACAGGGCTGCGTGTTCCCGACGGTAGGAGTTTGCTGTTAGTAGGTGGCGATATCAGCATAAATAATGGTGGACTGTTTGCTTTCGGTGGTCGAGTTGAGCTATGTGGATTAGCGACATCAGGAACCGTCGGACTTGTGAGTAATAATAGTAATGATTTGAGTTTGAGTTTTCCAGCTAATGTACAACGCGCTGATGTCTCTTTCAGTAATGGCGCTAGTGTAAATGTTGCTGCGGGTGGTGGGGGAAATATTGTTGTTAATGCTAACAATCTCAGCATTACAGGCGCAAGTACTTTGATTAGCGGTATCCAGCAAGGTTCAGGTACTGTTGGCGCTCAAGCTGGTAATATTACACTGAATGCTACTGGAGATATAAAGATTGGTGGAAATGGAAGTGGTATCGCTAATAATGTCCGACAGCAAGCAATAGGTAATGGGGGTAACATTACAATATCATCTAATTCCCTTAGCTTGACTGACGATGCGGAGCTACAGGCTATAACTTTTAGTCAAGGTAATGCTGGGGATGTCATTATCAATGCCACTAACAGTGTTTCTCTTGATAATTCAGCTATATCGAGCAATGTCGGATCTCTCGTCAGGAATGCCCAGAATAATCTTGCTATTGGCAATAGTGCTATTGGCAATAGCGGCAATATTCAAATTACAACAGATCAACTTTCTCTGACCAACGGTGCTCAATTGCAGGCTAACACCTACGGACAAGGGAATGCTGGTAATGTAATTATCAATGCTACCAAAAGTGTTTCCTTGGATAGTAGTGGAAGTGATATCTTCAACACAGTTGGATCTGTGAATAACCTCCAAAATAATCTTGCCATTGGCAATAGCGGCGATATTCAAATTACAACAGATCAACTTTCTCTTACCAAAGGTGCTCAACTTGCGGCTAGCACCTTTGGACGAGGAAATGCTGGTAATGTGATTATTAATGCTGCCAAGAGTGTTTCCTTGGATGGTAGTAGAAGTGATATCTTCAGTACTGTGGGAGCTAGCAATAACAAACAAAATAATTTTGCCATTGGCAAAGGTGGCAATATTCAAATTATAACAGATCAACTTTCTCTTACTAATGATGCTGGACTTGAGGCTAGCACCTATGGACAAGGGAATGCTGGTAATGTGATTATTAATGCCACTAAGAGCGTTTTTCTTGATGGCTCTCAAACAGCTATCTTCAGCACTGTGGGAGATAGCAATAACAACCAAAATAATTTTGCCATTGGCAAAGGCGGCAATATTCAAATTACAACATATCAACTTTCTCTTAAAGGTGCTGGACTTGAGGCTAACACCTATGGACAAGGGAATGCTGGTAACGTGATTATTAATGCTACCAAAAGCGTTTCTCTTGATAGTAAGGGAAGTATTTTGAGCACTGTGGGAGATTTTGGTAGCAACCAAAATAATGTTGTCAAAGGCAATGGAGGCAATATTCAAATTATCACAGATCAACTTTCTCTTACCAATAGTGCTGAAATATTGGCTAACACTTATGGACAAGGCAATGCTGGCAATGTCATTATTAATGCTGCTCAGCGTGTCTTTTTAGATGGTCAATACACAAATAGCAAAGGCACTTATACCGCTACTGGAATTTTTAGTAATGCAGTTTTTGATAGCAATACTGCACAGCAGAACAGCGTTGTTAAAGGCGGAGACATTAAAATTAATACATCTCAACTAGAACTTACCAATGGTGCTCAACTTTCGGCTAGTAGTACCTTTGGTCAAAGCGATGCAGGGAATCTTGAAGTTAACGCTCGTTCCATTCGCCTTGATTCTGGATCTATTAGCTCTCAAACAAACTCAGGCAATGGTGGTGATATTAAACTAACACTAAACAACTTGTTACTACTGCGACATGGCAGCCAAATTTCGACTACAGCAGGTACTGCTCGGTCAGGGGGGAACGGTGGCAATATTACAATAAATACTCCCAAAAGCTTCATTGTGGCAATTCCAAATGAAAAAAGTGATATTACTGCCAATGCGTTTAGTGGCACTGGTGGGAATATCCATATCAACGCTACTAGTGTTTTTGGTTTGACAGTACTCAGCCGAGAAGACTTAATCAGACTATTGGGAAATAATGACCTCGCTCAACTTGACCTTCAACGGCTACCAACAAGCGCTATTACAGCAGTTTCCCAAACAAATCCGACTTTGAATGGTACTGTAGTTATTGATACAGCTAATGTTAATCCTAGCCAAGAATTAGTGCCACTATCCACAAATTTCATTAACCCTAACACCCTGATTGCGAATAGTTGCATTGCTCGTAGCAGAAAGCAACAGGGTACTTTCAATATTACAGGTCCTGGTGGTTTGCCAAACTGTCCAGGAGATGCTTCTATTTCATCTTATCCCACAGGGACTGTGCGTAATGTAGAGAGTAATAGCATACCAAGTTCGTGGCACAAAGGTGACCCAATTGTGGAACCACAAGCCATATATAAACTTCCTAATGGACATTTAGTTTTGAGTCGAGAGTGTTCCTAACCCTGGTTCACGCTCGCCGCGATCGCTACTCCCCCACACTATCTACCTTGCACTCCCGAGTGCGCTCCCTTATGGATGCCGTTGCTTAGGTGCGCTTCGGTGGAGGTTCTGCTCGCACTCCACCCCTGGTTGACGAACAATGCGATTGCATCCCTAGAGTAACCAAGTCATTAGTCCATATATTTCTATCTGGCTACTAGTCTTTTCACAGCCTCATTGCGATAGATTGTCTATTGCTAAGGAACAGAATATCATTGAAGAGTACAAGCAACCCGGCACCAGTAGCGAGTATTGGTTCAAGCCAGTCGAGGAGTGGCTTCCAGCCCCGGTAGTCCGTATTAAGGACATCCGTACAAATCAAGTTATAGAGTTTCCTAAAATACAAGATACTGAGGAAATTGGAATTGAACAGCAACTAGCTAGCAATGATGAGGTAGTCCGTAATAAGGACGACCATGATACGGACCCAAACAACAAGATTGTTGTTGTTAATAAATTAATACAAGAACAACAACAACTTGTTAGTGACCCTATCACGGACACACCCACGATTTGGCGTAGCTTGCCTGATGGTAGCCGTTATGCTCAAGTACCTCCTATTCACGATCAGGCGGTTGGAGTAGAAATTCAGCGGCAGATGGATGAAGAGGGATTGACGGCACAGAAAGTTGTGGGGAGAGCGATCGCCTTCAGCAAAATTCCTTTACTTGTTTTAAAGGCATTAGCAAGCGTTGGAAGTCGGTTACTAGACGCGTGCTGGAAAACTGAATCTGAGCTTCTTAAAGACGACGGTAAACCCAATTCAGAAGATGCTGAAGTGGTGGTATCGCTGCAGCTTTCCAAGACTTTGACGGCGATGGGTGTGATTTTGACAACGGAGCAAATGCGTTATTGCTTAACCGAGTATGGTGAAGAAGCGATGCTGGATGCTGCTGTTCAACTGAGAAAATCTGGGGAGATTTTGACTCAAGAAGATAAAGATAGCTATTTTCTGAATTACTTGCGGAATGCAGTCAGAGGTGTAACTGTTGAGGTTGTAACCAAAAAACCGGGTATGACAGCGCTTAAGAGCATCGCTTCAAAGGAGGCTGCCCCATTTCCCACTGAAATCATGATTCTTCTGAAAAATGCTGAGATTCATTTAGTGCCAGCTAAAGCGGAAAAGTTGTGGGCGGCGCATGGGGAGAAGTTTGTAGAAGCGATCGCTTACGTTGATCAAAAGACGAAAGAGGGTAAAGTCTCCAATCGCGAGGGATATTTCGTGAAGTGCCTTGAGGAAGGCTGGTTAGTGAAGAAGCCAGAACCTCAGAAACGAGATCCTTTTTCTCTTACGCTTGAACAGCAACAATGGTACGAATGGGCGTGTACAACTGGAATATGTATCAATACTCCAGTCAAGGATTTGCCGACCAAGATGGGAGTGTTGGCAGTGTTAATTCCAATCAAAGATAGACGACCGTTTGACCCGCCTTATGACTTGGTGACCATCGATGTGGCGATGCGGGAGTATCCGATGTAAAAGATTGCGATATCTCCAAAGCTGTT
>JAQYWP010000612.1 GCA_029379285.1 Rhizonema sp. PD38 | reverse complement strand
AATAAAGAAACAGGCGCCGATTCTGATAAAAATCGATGTAGAAGGGTTTGAAACGCTGCTAGCAAGATCATGAACAGGGTGACACCTTCTTGACGACTTAGGGCTTTGAGTGCAGCCGATAGATCGGGTGGCAGGGCAAAAGACTGGGTTTCACCCCGGAAAGTTTGGATTGCTGGTCGCTTGCGATCGCTCGGCAGCTGCAACATAGGTAAATCAGCCAGCTGCTTTTTCCAATAGAAAAGCTGGGTTTCCAAAACTTCCCCCTGAAGCCACTCCCGTTGCCACTCGGTAAAGTCTGCATATTGCAAAGGTAGATCGAGAAGCGGCGAGGGCTTTCCACCAGAAAAAGCTTCATAGAGCGCCGACAATTCTTGGATGAATATACCCATAGACCAACCGTCGGAGATAATATGGTGCATCGTCACAAGAAGCACATGTTCCTTTTCAGTCAGATGCAGCAAGGTTGTACGCAAAAGTGGACCTTTTGTTAGGTTGAAAGGCTGCTGAACCTCAGCCGCGATTAGCTTCTGGATTTTCGTCTCTATATCTGTTTCCAGTAGTTCGCTCAGATCGATCACTGGCAACACTACCGACCCCTTTTCAGAAATAATCTGAACGGGGTTTTCATCCATAAGCTCAAAAGTCGTACGTAGTGACTCGTGGCGGTTTGTAATAGTTTCAAGAGCTTGTTGCAGGATCTTCACATTGAGAGTACCTTTGATCCTGACTATCTGTGGAATATTATAGACGGCACTGTTAGGCGTCATCTGATTGAGAAACCACAACCGCTGTTGGGCAAAAGATGCGGGAAAAACAAATAATTCTTCTACCATTTCATTTATCTCTTGATTGCTGATAATTTTGATAACTTTAGGAACCGCTAGCATTTCTCTTGAAGCGGTGTTTTTCTCGAGAGACTGGCTTGATAACAGATGCTTGAACAGTATTATTGTGCTTCGTCTTTTCAATGACTTGGGAAAATTTGGCGATCATTGGTTCGTCAAAAAGGCTGATCTGGGGTAACTCAATCTGAAAGGCTTCTTGCACGCGGGATAGCACTCGGGTAGCCTTCAAGGAATGACCGCCGAGATCAAAGAAGTTGTCGTCAATACCAACCTTTTCTAACCCCAGAACTTCAGCCCAGATTTTTGCCAGCATTTCCTCAACTAACGTGCGAGGAGCTATATACTCTGCTTCCTTATCTAGTCGAAAGCTCTCTGGGGTAGGTAACGCCCGACGATCAACTTTTCCATTAGGTGTCAGTGGCAAAGCATCTAGTATCACATATACTGATGGTATCATGTAGTCGGGCAACTGCTGCTTGAGGAAATGGCGCAGGTCTGCAATTGTGGGTGCTGATTCCTGGAAAGATGCTCTTGTTGTCTGTGCAGGAACAATATAAGCTGTCAGGTACTTGTCACCCGGACAATCTGACCGTGCAATTACAACCACCTGCCGAACCTGGGGATGTTGACTCACCACCGCCTCAACTTCTCCGGGTTCGATGCGAAAACCGCGAATCTTCACCTGAAAGTCGATTCTACCGAGGAACTCGATATTCCCGTCTGGTAAATAGCGTGCTCGATCTCCAGTTTTGTAAAGGCGTTCTCCATCAACGAAAGGATTAGCAATAAAACGCTCTGCGGTTAGTTCCGGACGATTTAAATACTCTCTAGCTAATCCGGCACCGCCAACGTACAGTTCGCCTGTGACACCTATGGGAACGGGTTGAAGATGGCGGTCAAGAATATAAGTTTGGGTGTTGGCAATGGGACGACCGATGGGAAGCGAATCCTTAATTTGGCATGAAGCCGTCATCGGAAAGCAGCAGCTAAAAGTCGTGTTTTCGGTAGGACCGTAACCATTTATCAGTGTACAATTTTTAAGTTTTTGGAAAAATTTTTGAACGTGGGGTACGGATAACACATCACCTCCTGCTAATAATTGCTGCAAGGGCTGGAGTGCCTCCAGTTGTTCGTCTACCATCAGGTGGAACAACCCGGCTGTGAGCCAGAGCATGGTAATTTGGTGTTGCTGGATTACCTGTCCTAACGCCTGCACTGAGGGTGTCTTCCCAGGAAACAGAACCAAACGCGCACCATTGAGCAAGCTTCCCCAAATCTCAAAGGTTGAAGCATCGAAAGCGGTAGGGGCTAACTGGAGAAAGACCAATTGTGAACTGAAACTGGCATAGTTGGTTTGTTTAACTAACCGCACCACACCTCGATGGATCACGCTCACACCTTTAGGACGACTGGTAGACCCTGATGTATACATCACATATGCTAGGTTGTCAAGGGTTGTGCCGACAACAGGATTCTCTTGGCTCTCAAGATTGATAACTACCCAGTCTGTGTCGAGACAGATGACATTTTTTGCCACTCTTGACAATTCAAGAACAAACTCTTGTTCGGTGAGCACCACTGAAACTTGTGCATCCGACATCGTGACGGCAAGGCGCTCTGGGGGGTCAGTTGGATCTAGGGGTAGGTAAGCGCCACCTGCTTTGAGAATCCCCAGAATTCCTACAATCATGGATAGCGATCGCTCTATACAGAGACAGACTAGCACCTCTGGTCCGATACCTAACTGCTGTAGGTAGTGCCCTATCTTGTTCGCTCTTCGGTTTAACTCTCTATAAGTGAGTTGCTCGTCTTCAAATACCAAGGCGATCGCATCTGGGGTTTGTTCTACTTGCTCTTCAAACAACTGATGAATACACTTGTCGGGAAACTCTGTCTTTTGGTTATTCCATGTCACCAGTAGTTGGTGTTGTTCAGTTGCTGTTAGCAGGGGCAATTTTGAAATCTGCCAATCTGGATTTGCCACAATTGCCTCAAGCAAGGTTACAAAATGAAGAGCCATCCGCGTGATTGTAGTGGTCTCAAACAAGTCAGTACTGTATTGCCAGCATAGCTGGAAAACAGACTCAGCTTCCATCACCATTAAATTCAGATCGAAGTCTGCACCCCGTTGATGCCCAAGTAAGTATGGCTCCATTTGAAGCACTTGTTCTTGGCTGTGCAATGAATTCTCTCTTGATTTACACCAACGATGTGTTTGCCAAGTGAAACTAACTTGACTCAAAGGAGAACGACTTGGATCTTGCTGTTGCTGAAGTTGTTCTGCTAACAATGAAAAAGGGTAATCTTGATGCTTTTGGGCATCTTTAACTGTGTTACTGACTTGAGCGAGAAATTCTGTGAATGTGGCATTTTCTCGTATAGAAGCTCGTAAAACAATCAGGTTAACGAAATAGCCGACAATCCCTTTAAAATCTCCACCCCTCCGACCTCTCATCGGGCTGACTACGAGGATGTCTTTTTGATTGGTGTAGCGGTAAAGTTGCACGTAAAATGCTGTTAGCAGAATTTGATAAAGGCTTGTTCCAGACGTTAAAGCTAGATTTTTGAGTTTTTTAATTAACTGTTCATCTAGCTTTGAAATATGTGTTGCTCCTTGATAAGTCCGTAATGGAGGGCGAGGTTTATCTGCGAGTAAATTCAAGATTGGCAACTCACCAGCTAATTGTTTTTGCCAGTATTGCCAAAGTTTTCCTCCCCTGGAACTGGACAGTATTGCTGACTGCCAGTGGACAAACTCTGTATAAGATTTATTCTTGTAAGAAGAATATATTGCTGCCTCTATCTGCTCTTGACTATCTTGCTTGATTTCGGTATTATATAAAGCTTGAAATTCCTTGAGCAGTAAATTAAAAGACCACATATCACCTGCAATGTGATGCATTGTTAGTAAGAGAACATGCTCTTTTACTGACCGAGTAAATAGATTAACCCTCAGAACTGAATCTTTCTCTAGATTAAAAGGGCAGTCAGTTTCAGCAAATATTTTCTCTAGTAAGTAATCTTCACTCCAATTGCAAGCATCTGTTATCTGAATAATGAATTTCTGTTCTTTATTTATAAGCTGAACTGGTTCGCTGTTATAGGTAGTATATGTGGTTCTGAGTATAGGATGGTGATCAAAAATTTTTGACCAGACACGGATTACAGCTGCAATATTTAAATCTGAGTTTATTTTTACGGTAATAAATATATTATAAGCAACGCTCTCCGGAGCAATTTGGTAGATAAACCACATTGCTTTTTGACCATAGGAGAGCGGCAGGTAAGTCGTTTTTACAATTCCGTTCATTGAACTATCCTAAAACCTTTGTATCTTGATGACAAAATCAGAAAGACTGTGTGACTAGAGTCTTTCTAAACAAATATATTTCCAAACTATATAAACGATTAATTTCTGTTGCCTTTATATAATTTCAGATCCAATTGAATACTTATCATTATGATCGATGTGGAGACAGATTGCCACGCGCTATGTGAGTTCATATTCAACATTTACCGTCTCAATGTAATTGAGTAGTGACCCATGTTCGATTACGACTCTTGATTGGTTTTCCTATTGAACCCAAGGTATAGAAGACATATGCGATGATCTAATGCCAGCGAGGCTTGCTTGTGTCAGCAGCACCGACTCTTGGGCGTTTTTCAGCATGAAGGCTACGCGTTCCAGAGGATAAAGCGGGTCGAGCGGGACGTAGTCAGGACCCGCTTTGAGAATGCTGAGGAGTTCCACTAACATTTCTAGGAAGCGCTCTACACAAATGCTTACCAAACCCTCTAGTCTCACTCCAAGAGCTTGCAGGTAGTGCGCTATTTTGTTGACAAGTTCATTTAACTTTCGGTAAATCAACTGCTTATCCTCAAATACCACTGCCACTGTATTCGGGGAAAGTTCCACTCGCTCTTCAAACAATTGATGAATACCAGAATGATCGCATTGACCAAAATTTGATTCGGTGACCATGACCCTGTACCTGATGAAGCTCAACGGAGGTTAAGCATGAGTTTTTTGCCTTCTTGATCTTTATATAAGTGCAAACTAAATCAACTTATGCACTGAAAGTGGATTTCCACTCCTTTGAAGTACATTTACAGCCTAGCAACAAACTCAAAAAGTTGCCTCCCGAACTGCGATCATTAACAAATGATTACAGCAAAGCGAAAGAAATTGTTAACAGTTTTATCAAACAAAGCTATGAACAACCATTACTCGAATGGGCGTATACAATTTTAATTAAATTGTGTATAGAGACTCAAGATGTATCTAACGCAATTAAAATATATAATTCAATTCAAGATAAAGAATTCAAGACAGTAAATGATTTAATACAATTAGCTTTATTGGCCAAATTTCTAGATAATAAAAATGATGCTTTAAAGTTTTTACAAGAAGCTAGAGACAATATTAATGTATCAACCCAAGCACAATCATTTTTGGAATTAGCAAATGCTTTTTCATCCATTGATGAATATGCAGATGCAGCAAATCTCTATGAAAAAATAGTCAATATCAATCTGGATACTTCTTTAAATCATACTTTAATTGAACTCTACTGTAATTCTGGACAGTTTGGCAAAGCTTTCAGTATTTGTAAGTTACTTTACGAAAAGTATGGCGCTTCACAATTTGTCTGTCATATACTATCAGTTATTCAAGAAAATATTGGAAACTTACCAGAAGCCAAAAAAGTCTGCAATGAATATTTACAATTTTCTCCTGATGACTTGCAGATGAAAATCCGTTTAGCTTTGATTAATTGGCGCATTGGCGCACTAGAAGAGCTAGATAATTTTTTAAATTTGCATATT
>JAQYWP010000611.1 GCA_029379285.1 Rhizonema sp. PD38 | reverse complement strand
CTTCAATCAGGAGGGAACGTACAGTAGTCGGTAATTTATTTACTGGAAATCACCTTATGCCTATTTTCTGCCCGCATCTATGGCTCATATTCAATCTTTGGTTGATAAGCAGCTTTACGCAAAAGTTGCCTCTTCGCGTGAGATTGCAATGCAGGTTGGTGTGATTGGTGGGACCTTAGTTAGCGGCTTGCTGTTGCATTACCTGTCCTTGTCATGGCTGTTTGCTATCATTGGTCTTTGTTTTATGGCGTCTGCACTGAGCTTTTCGTGGCTGCCAGTGTCACAAACTAACTTTCCTAAACAGGCGCGACCGAAAATAGGTTTGGTCGGCAATCTGAAAAACATGCAAGTCATCTTTGCCACGTCGCAACTTTCCGTCATCATCGGCTTGCTGATGATTCCGACGCTGGCAATACAAATCGACAACGTCTTGATTTCCGGCTATGTGAAGCAGGTGTTGCAAGAAGATGCAGTCAGATTTTCGCTGATTAATGCTGCCTATTCCTGTGGTGCTTTGTTAGCGGGAACAGTGCTGATTGGCCTGGCGTCGAGATTAACTCCGCGCATCGCCGTGCCTATGCTGTTTGCTGGCTTGGGCGTATCGCACCTCCTGTTTGGAACCTCAGGTAGTTTTAGACTGGCAATCGCTGCTTCTTTCTTGATCGGCATCACGCTTGTGCCAGTACGAATCTTACTCAATTCTGCACTGATGGCAAGCACGGGCAATGAATTTGCAGGGCGCGCTCAGGCTGCGCTACAAATGGTCTCTTCACTAGCAGTAATTCTAGTTGGACTGCTGGCTGGTGCCTCTGCGAGCGCCTTCGGATATTTCGCTGGTTTCGCCTTTGTGCTGGTTATATCCCTAGTTGGTGCCGTGTTGCATCTCTGGTATGGTGACAGTAAAGTGGTGACGAAAAGCGAGACCAATCCATGAGATTGCGACCACATTTTATTTCACTGCACTGATTTTCAAAATTATGTCAATTCTACTTTTTAATCGCAGTCATGCATTTGATTATGCCAATTGGCTGGCTGATAGCGGGCAAGACTTGATCTTGTTTAGTGATCGCGTCATCCGAGAAATGCACAAATATCGTGCAGTTAAAATTTTTCCTTGTTTTGACAACTCAGGTCTGAGCGAATTGTGTGCGCTCGAACTCAGACACCAAATACCATTTTCACGTGTAATTGGTCATTCTGAATATGATTTGATCCGTGCCGCCCACCTGCGTGCCGTATTTTCCTTGCCTGGGCAAAACATCGAAAGTGCAACATCGTATCGCAACAAATTTTTGATGAAAGAGTATGCAAGCAAAGCAGGCATTCCGGTGGCCCAGCAAACCCGTATCGATTCGCCAGTACAATTGCTCATCTTCATCGAACAACATGGTTTACCAGTGGTAGTCAAACCATTGGATGGCGGTGGTTCGCGCGGCGTAGAAGTGTTGCAAGATCAAAAGCAGGTGCGCGAATTCGTCAAGACCCTGCCCAACTGCAACTATATGGTAGAAAGCTTTGTCTCAGGTCAGTTGTATCACATTGATGGACTGGCGCGCGATGGAAAGATTTGTTTTGCCACCAGTAGCAACTATTTTTCAGAAGGGTGTTTGAACTTCCACACATCCCAGAGCAATGGCAGTTATCTGCTAGAATCAGATTCTTTACTGCACTACAATCTGGTACAATTTACGCAAGGTGTAATCGATGCATTGCCAGCAAGCCCGGAACTGGGTTTTCATGCCGAAGCATTTGTTCAGAAAGATGGCAAGATCGTTTTGTGCGAAATTGCTGCGCGTACCGCAGGTGGCTGGATTATTGAATCCATCGACCTGGCATACGGCATCAACCTTAACCGGGAATGGGTGCGACTCAGTGCTGGTATCGACGAAACCGCAAGATTATGTAACTTGCGTGTTCAGCGTCAGGCAGGCTTTCTGATTTTCCCGCCGCAGTCCCAAGCCGCGTCGCATACTCCGCAGATTCCACCATTTGACTGGTGCCGTTCCTGTATTAACGATATCAGCAAATACGTTAATGGTGGGAATGCTGCTGGCAGCGTCGAATTTGCCTCAATGATGTTGGTCGAAGGATCTTCTTCACAACAGGTGCGAGAACGATTGCACGAGCTGGATCGCTGGTTAAACAAAGCTTACTACGCATAAACAATGCAGATCTATGACATTCACGAAACTAGCTCGGAGGCACGTGGCGAGGCATTAGGTGTCTTGTCGCGCCAGACGATTAAGGAATTTTTGCAGGACGGTTTGGCACAAATTAACCTGATCCGTACTCACCCATTACCGCGTGAAAAGGCTTTGGCACATGCGTTACGCTATTTTGACTGTCTGCAACACCATTTGCCATTGCTGGCTGCGGAAATTGCTGGCTTGGCCAAAGGAGCAGACATTTCTCTGGCTGAAGCAATGTTGTTACAATGCCGTCGCGAATTGATCGGTTGGGACGAGGATTGCACCCTATTGGCCTTCCATTCCCCTGAACAAGGTGCGGTGATTGCCCAAACGATTGATCTGTCCGGGCATTTGGCGGAGCACGTCGGCGCGGTATGCTATCGACATGCAACACGTGATGGCGGTGATCTCTTGACCTGGAACTATAGCGGTTTGTTGGGATATTTAGGCATTAATGCACATGGCTTGGCGATCGGCATCAATATGGTATTAGCTGCCAACTGGCAAATCGGCATCCCACCGTATTTACTGGTGCGGCATTTGCTGACACTGTCAACGCTGGATGAATGCTTGCAAGAAATCGCTCGTCTGCCGCGTGCTTCATCACGCAGCTTAGTGTTAGCACAAGGAGAGCAGCTGATCAACTTGGAGATGACGGTCGATCAACACCGATATCTGCATGGGTCGATGTTAGTGCACAGTAATCATTACTTGCATACCGATTTTCAACCACTTGACTTATTACAAAAAACAAGTTCTTCTCGTACTCGCCAAGACAGAATATCAGAGCTAGCGGCATCACATTCTCAGTTGCATCCGGCGGTATTGCGGAAAATTCTTGCCGACCATAAGGAATTGCCGGGATCGATCTGCTTTCACCACGACGACATTACACGCGGTCATACCGTTTCGGCTGCAATCTTACTGCCAGGACAGCGGCGTATGGAAGTGAGCTTTGGTGCTCCCTGCAGTGCCCCTTTCGTCAATCTGGCTTTGGACGAAGGGAGCAATGCGATTTTGTGAGGTGAACCCAATTTCGTGTGATGCGCTCGCCGCCGGGCGATCACGCAGCGGCGAGCGCGAATTGGTAACTTTAGAAATGATTGGCGTCAACCTTTCTGAGCTTAGATCTTGCACCTTCTCAGGGCGGGTCAGCAATGCCCTTATTACCGAATAATCAGGTTTATGAACTTCGATTTTCGCAACAAGATGGTGGTGCAAGATGTCAGTGAACCTGAGTTCGACGTAAGAAAAAGTTGAAAACCAAGCAGAGTAAAGATTGTAGCAACACATACCTATTTTCTTCGATGTCAATAAGTTTGGCTTATTGAAAATAGACGGAAAAAATTAAATATCTTGGATACTCAAAGAAGTAAAATGAATTTGTGATGAATTCATTCTGATTAAGAGTAGCAAAAAAGCGTTAAAACAAGATCGTCGGGGAGGAAGACGTAAAATCTGCCGGGGGAAGTTTCCCCCGGCAGATTTTACGTGAAAATGCTGGCAGGAAGCCAATTTGGAATAATTTGGATACAATTACAATCCGCGTTCCCAAATTCATCGCATCACAAGTGTTAGAACTTGCCCATAGACTTGATTCTGGAGAAGAAATTGAATCAGACACAAAATGAAGAATGACAGCTTCTGATTATGTGATTCAATCAAATATTTCTAAAGATGAAATAATCACATAATCAGAAATCTTAAATCAAGGACGGAATTTTGATTGTGTGATAGATTCAAAATCAGAGACACAATCATTAATTAATTTAGAAACAACAACATCTAATTTTAGCACAGATGAAAGTAGAAGATAAATCCAATGAAATAACTGCGATTCCGGCATTATTGGAATTACTAGATATCACAGGATCTATTATTACTATTGATGCAATGGGAACACAAATAGAAATTGCCAAAAAGATTATTGACAAGAAAGCTGATTATGTTTTGGCACTTAAAGCCAATCATCCCAATCTTTATTCTCAGGTGAGGGAATGGTTTGAAACCGCTCAAGCTAATAATTTTCAAGGGATTAATGTCAGTTATGACAAACGAATTGAGAAGGCACATCACCGCCGGGAAATTCGTGAAGTCTGGACTGTACCCGTCACTGCGGTTGGTGAACTTTATCAACCTAAATTATGGGTAGGATTACGAACCCTGGTTATGGTTGTCCGCGTGCGTCATCTTTGGAATAAAACTACCCGTGAAATTCAGTTTTATCTTACCTCTTTAAAGAGTAATGCTCAACTTATCGGTCGAGCTATCCGAAAACATTGGGGAATTGAGAACGAGGCTCATTGGACACTTGATTGTACATTTGCGGAGGATGCTTGTCGCATTCGTTCAAACCATAGTCCACGAAATTTTGCTCTTTTAAGACGCCTTGCTCTCAATGCTCTCAACCGTGAACAGTCCTACAAACGTAGTCTTCGTCAAAAAATGAAACGCACCGCTATGGATAACAATTATATGATTCGAGTTCTCAGTTGTTGTTTCATTGACAATATATTAGATTCGGGCGATTCCTTGTGTCAAGCCTGATTGAGATGCTCTTACCCTGATACCTATAGTTGACAAAATCTTCTTAAGAAAACGTTCCTTAATAGAAACAGTTAACGACCAATTAAAAAATATTTCTCAAATTCAACACACTCAACATCGGAGTGTTTGTAATTTTATGGTTAATGTTATTGCTGGTGAGTCCAGCGCTGAAGACGGGTTTCCCGTCGCAGGCGACTGGCGTTAGCGTAGCGGTAGCGTTAGCGACGTTAGCGCAGCGTTAGCGAGGCACGAGCGTCAGGAGCGGTAGCGAGGAACGAGCGTCGGAACGAGCGTCACCCGAAGGGATTAATTGCTTATACATACCAAGATAAAAAACCTTCATTAAATTTAACAACAGAAGATTTGAATTTGCTACAAGAGGAGCATTTCTTACCTTCTAAATCTTTGGCGTTTACTATTATCTAACGGGACTTCAAAAAAACCTCCATTTCTACCTAATGATCGCTCAAGATTGATTATGTGATTATTTCATAAGGGGGGGAAAAATTTCACTTTGTCTAGTTTTCAGACTTTCTCTTACGTCGAACTCATGTTTATTTAAGGCATCTTTTTGAACCGAGTATCACTTCATCAATTCCTTTAAGTTCCAATATCCAGGTTCAGAGGTTGTCTGCAAGACAAAGTCGCCTATCTGGTCGCCTACCTAATCGCCTACCTGGTCGCCTACCTAGTCGCCTATCTGGTCGCCTACCTAGTCGCCTACCTAGTGGCTTGTTAGCTCTATCTAGTCGCCTATCTGGCAATACGGTTCAGTTAAGCTCAAAAGGCTAATTCGTGATGTGAAATTTGGGAGCTTCAACTCGTCGTCCAGTACCTCTGTGTTTAGGCTTTTTAGAGCGAAACTTTGATACAGGTTTTTGCTGCAAAAAGATGTGTAGCGCCTTTTCTCACGTACCTAGCTGCAAAGTGAACAGGTTGTTTTGAAC
>JAQYWP010000610.1 GCA_029379285.1 Rhizonema sp. PD38 | reverse complement strand
CCTCAATAGTTCCAGTACAATTAAGTCGCAAACGACCTTGAGCATCAGCATTATGAAAGTCAGCAAAAACTCTTGGTATATCCATAATTATTTAATAATGAGCGTAACTCTAATTTGACTTAGCTGAATTGAGAATTGTTGGAGTGAACAAGCTGCTAATTTGTTGTGGGGTTAAATTTTTTGTTTAGTAATACATGTTGTTCCGATATCTGACTATTTCTTCAACAAGAGATAACGCTGTAGGCAACACCGGTTCTGTAACTGTTAAGTTCGCGCAAGCCCTTGGCTTTAAACCTTGTCATTACCAATTACCCAATTTTCTGATATCGCATTCCTGGTAGTTGCAAAATTAAACCCATCAGTTCCAACTGCAATAAAGCACTGGAAACTGAGCCAGCAGCCATGCCCGTTTGCTGGACAATAAAATCGAAGGGCAGAGATTCTAAAGCAATAGTATCTATAACTTGTTGGAGTTCTGGTGGTAAAGATGGCAAGTTTAACTCTGGTGCTGGTAACGCTTCTACTGTATCAAGTTGTGGTATTGCTCCAAGCATCTTTAACAGTTCATCTAATTCTTTGGGAATCAAGGAAGCTCCTTGATTCAGCAGCTTTAAACACCCTTGGGATGAGTTGTCATCTAGTCTTCCGGGCAGTACATACACATCTCGCCCAAAATCATTTGCATAGTTAGCTGTAATCAATGCACCAGATTTCATCGGTGCTTCCATCACCAAAACAGCACGACTCAATCCTGCAATAATGCGGTTGCGCCGGGGAAAGTGGGTACGATCTGGTGGCGTTTTTGCGGGATACTCGCTCAAAACTAACCCCTGAGCTAAAATCTGTTTGTAAAGTTCCCGATTTTTCGCTGGATAGACAATATCTACATCCGTACCTAAAGCAGCAAGTGTACGTCCTCCAGCTTTCATGGTGGCGGCATGACTTTCGGTATCAATTCCCTCTGCTAAACCAGAAACAACTGTAAATCCATTTTTGGCGAGAGTTGTACTAATCTGGCGAGTCCAACGAATGCCATACTCTGTAGGTTGTCGAGTACCGACAATCGCAACTAACGGTTTTTGTCCGAGGTTTTCTGGCAGTTCCACTTCACCCCGGTAGTACAAAACTGCTGGTGGACTGGCAGTTTCTAGCAGCAAGCGGGGATACTCTGGATCTATAGGAGTCCAGAAGTTAGGGTTTTCTTGCTGGTGTAAAGAGTAAAATTTTTCTGGATGCAGACGAGAACGCTGTTGTTCCACCTTTTCGAGCGTTTGAAAACCGAAACCCTCCACTTGTGCTAACTCAGCAGTTTTGGCGAACCAAGCCACTCCCAGTGTACCAAAATGCTGTTGCAAGCGTTGTAGCAAGATTGGACCAACTCCAGAAATTTGTGCCCAAGCTAGCCAATATGCACGTTCTTCTCCCAACTCCCCATCCTCTTTTCTTGTGTTCTCATTTGATTATTCCCAATTTGAGGAGAGAGGAAGCAAGGCTAATTGATGCAATACATTATAGAAACTCACCCGGTCTTCTCATATTATGTCCGTTTGAACACTTATTTTAAAGTCTGGAATTTGCGCTTCAGCGCTCTTAACATTTAAGATAGCGCTGAAGCGCCAACTACGAGCCTATATTTTATTGTTTGTAATAAAACGGACATTATCGAATACAAAAAGCAATTTTATAGTGGGAACGAAGTCATTGCCCATTCACGAATAGCGCATCAATACCGCATAAATATAAGCAATGGTTTCAGAAATGATTGTCCGCACGCCTGCACTAGAAACCCACCATTTCTTCGGATTGTAACCCTGCGTTTTGGCAGTAATTACACCTACTTTGATTTGAGGAGCAAGAACTTGTTTAAATATAAGCCAACTTCTGCGAGCATGGGCATCATTGGTAAATAAATTGATTGATTCTAGTTGGTAATTTGAATCGATAAGCAGTTGACGAAATGTCACAGCAGATGCATGAGTCCGATCTTTATCTACACGAGGTGTAGGAACCACGACTAACTTTTCTTCTTGCACATCAAGTTTTTTCAAAGTGGCTGCGGCAATTTCGGCAAAATTCTTGTATTCAGTCAAATAGGAGCCTCTGTCAACAGGGCCTCCTGTGGTAAAAATTAGGCGATAAGAACTGACGTTAATTTCCGCAACAGCTTGTTTGAGTGCTTCGTCTGATATCCATCCTTCGACAACTAATGCATCTGCTTTGATACGAGAAGTTACTGCTAGGAATGGGTGTATATAAATTATTGAGAGAAACATGAGAGCGCTCGCCACTGCGAGCGCCATTACCCATCCCTGAATTATCGACATCTGATAGTGTTTAATGAACCGGATTTGAATGTTTTTGTGCTTTCAAATAAGCAAACACAGACTTATCACCAATATCCGGAGGAATTGCTTGTACTGCTTTACGCAGAGCAAACAGGACAAACAAAATTGCCCATGTTCCTAATAATACTCGCTCCCACTGACTTGGCAACACCCCTGTCAAATGTCCTAGAAGAAGAGATGGGACTATTGGTGTGAGAAACTTAGTTTCCAGACGGTTAAAGCAAACTGCTTCTTTGAAATAAATCCCCGTTAAAGCGGCAAAAGTAAAACCTACTCCTAGTAATGTGAGAGGATGGGTATAGACGGTGATAGATAAAGGCTCAGTGTTGGATAGTGCCAGTACAATTGCTGTAATGCTACCAATTGCCCAAAAAACTTGCAAAAGTCGGTGTAGGGGTGCTAAGTAGATGTGAATGGTCAGTAAACTCACACCCAAAGCCAGACTAAAACAAGTATACAAAGGTGTGATTGCGTTGAGAACAGTTGGGTTATTGTTGAGCAAAACTAAAGCGCTGCCTATGGCAAAGCTGAGTGCAGCTACCATTAATGCAGCACGGTAAATGATGACGCCAGAGCGATCGCTCTGGTTGATCGTAAATTCGCCAAACTGACCTTGATAAATTTCTGGTGCTGATGTGGTCATAGCATTGATGGTTGTTTGATGATGATTGGCAATGGGTCATAGGTTACCAATCCCCAATTGCCCACTACCTACTATCTATTTTCTACTTTAATTACTTTTACTGCATCTCCCAATTGAAGAAGCAGTTGTAACTGTGCGTTTCCACTATTGATGGCAATTTCTACCCAACCGTGACTGCCAACTAAAGCGATCGCCTCCCCAACCTTGACATCACTGTAAGTTTCACAACCTGGAACAGTCAACTCCGCTGCTTCGAGATACCAAGTTTTACCTTGTACGTAACTTTCAGGAATGTTGGTAACCAAGTTGCCGAAGTGGTCAATATATTGGATACAACCGAGTGCGCCAGTTTCTGTGAGACTGGACTCAGCTATTTCCAATTGTACCAACGTTGCTGGGTCAAGAAGTTTTCCTAGCTGTTTGAGGGGAACACCACTGGCAAGATGAGCTCCTACTGGTGCAAAGATATCTCGCCCGTGGAAAGTTTTGCTGGGTTGCGGAGTTCTCCAATATTCCTGGTTTGTCAGTTCTACTGCTGCAATCAGTGGACTTTGACTGAATACACCACTAAATATGCCATTATCTGGTCCTACCAAAAACCCGTCAGCAAATTCTACTGCGATCGCTCGTCTCACACTTCCCACACCTGGATCTACGACTGCCACATGCACTGTCCCAGATGGGAAATACGGGTAAGCATTCATTAAGCAAAACCTGGCTGCGGCTTTGTTTTGTGGTGGAATTTGATGAGTTAAGTCGAAGACTGTGATCAATGGGTTGATTTGGGCAATGACTCCTTTCATCACACCTACATATGTGTCGCGATCGCCAAAATCGCTTAGCAAGGTAAGGACTCTTGCATATTCTAATTTCATTATTCAGGCACACTATATAAATTAATATTTTTCTGTATCACAAGTAACGATATATCTTTTATTTTAGGAAAATGAGACATATCAGTCAAGGTTATCTAGGAAAATTGCCATCAGTTTTCCTCTTCCAGAAATCCTTCCTCTAAGATGGCATCAATGTCTTGCGTTCCTGATAGAACCCGAAGAAGCTGAATCTCATGCTTTAAGCGGTACATTAAAATATAGGTGCTCTTGCCGATTTTGGATGTATTCAGTTCACGAGTGCCGAATACTCTTCCTGTTTTACCCAAAGAGAGGAAACTGCTTTAGTTTATGAATGCTCTCTCTAAGCTTGCTACCTACACGTTGCGCGGAATCAGGATTATCAGCAGCAAAGTAAGCGCGAATCTCTACTAAATCGAGAATCGCCTGAGAAAGATATGTTATCCGCATGGTGCTGGCTGCTCATTCTTCGTTCCCCAAGAGGTAAGCCATGCGTCCACATCAGAACCTTCTACCCACACAGCCTTGTCGCTATCTGCTAAAGCCACAACCTCCTGAATTTGTTGAATTTGCCAGGATTGCTCTTCGACGTAAGCAGTAATTGCTTGTGCTGCTAGCCAAGACTTGCTTCGGTTAGTGCTTGCAGCGAGTGCTTCAAGTTTTCCCTTGACTGCGGCAGGCAGGCGAATGGTTACGGTTTCACTTTGAGACATGTTTCACTTTGAGACATAGGGAACTCTCAGAAGAACAAGTGAGTGCGTTGTACACATTGTACACATTTTAGGCAAAACCTGGCTGTGGCTTTATTTTGTAGTGGAATTTGATGAGTTGAGTCCAAGACTGTGATCAATGGGTTGATTTGGGCAATGACTCCTTTCATCACGCCTACATATGTGTCGCGATCGCCAAAATCGCTTAGTAAGGTTAGGACTCTTACATGTTCTGATTTCATTCTTCAGTTCAGACTCATAAATTCATTTTTTTCTGTATCACAAGTAACAAAATATATGTTATGTTAGGAAAATCAGACATAAAAGGAAAAGTTATTTAGGGAAATTGCCATGAACGCTAGCAGAGCAGAAACTGCAAGAAAAGCACGAGAACTGCATCGGCAGAGTATTCAAAGAAGCCTAGAGCATCGCTTGAAAGTAGCTAATGCTAAAGGAGATGAACACCTAATTCGTCAGTTGCAAGCTGAAATGAAGTATTTCAGCTAAATCATAAAGTTTTTTATTCATCTAAAAGTCTCCGATACGTTTTTCCTCCGCGAGTTAAAACTATGCGGAGGAAAAACGAACGCTTGCGAAACTCGCGCCTTGGAAGCTTCCGCCCCCAAGACTTCGCGTTTTAACAAGCGTATCCATATCCATCTTTGCGTTGAATAATTTTACAAAAACGATGCGAGATTCCTTGAATTAAGGCGTTTTTAGCCGAAATATTAAAGCTGCCAGTCGCCCGAACAGCGATTTTGCGCAGCGCAACCCTATAGTTATTAAACGCCACAAGCGAGACTGCGTGGTCGTCATGTCGATGGCTGATTTTGAGGAATACCGCAAGGCGCGGGCGAGAGCCATAATGGATTTCTGCGACACAGCTTCTGCGGAAGCTGCTAGGAATGGCATGACCCCGGAGAAGCTGAACGAGCTGTTGCAGTCCTAGGAGAAGTTTTTGTTGCGCGTCATCTTCGATACCAATGTGCTGGTAAGCAGTTAGCATTCTCTCGCCTGCTTCATTTCTGGTAGGACTATAGCTACCTGTTGTCTTATCTAATCTGGTGCTAATTATTGACTCATATCATGTCCGGTAGCATAACCTTAATACAAAAGAACCCCTCCCTGCCAAAGCTGTGCTTTGT
>JAQYWP010000061.1 GCA_029379285.1 Rhizonema sp. PD38 | reverse complement strand
GTATAATGATATCAACTAATATATAGGACTCTTATTTGATTACTGAAAACTGACTGAGACTAAAAAGCCCATTTTCTAAGACTTCTCACTTAAATCCTGTTCATAAATTAAATAGGATTTATATACATATACATTTTAAATAAAAAGAGAAAAAAATGAGTAAGATTCTATTAGAGTTAGGAAAAACAGTCTACACAGAGTCTTCTGGAATTCCATCTCGGAACTTCTTAGTTGCGCTTGAAAATCATTCGCCAACTCTTTACGATTCTACACGTTTATGTAATTTCGTTAATAAAAATTTGAAATTCTTTTAGAGAACTAGTAGTAATTGCATTAATTAAGAAAGTTTGTAGCAAAGATTGATCTTCGATTCTATTGATGACTTCTACAACTGACTCCGGTACTTCTCCAAAGCGTGTCTGTAAGCCTAGAATGATATTTTCTCTAGCGTTTTCAAGCATTCCTTCTTCTCTTCCCAGCCGCTCAATATCTGGTATGTACCGCATTCTCTGTGCCTCCTTGGAACTTCTTAGTTGCGCTTGAAAATCATTCGCCAACTCTTTTGGTAAAACCATGATCCAGTCAATGAACCGAAATAAACCGAGTATGTCTTTTCGTTTATATCCCCGTTCAAATAGCCTTCTGGTTAGGCTCAATTTCCACTGTAGCCTACTTTGTGGATTTCGGTGCGTCGCCTTGGTTTTTAAGTGCGCCATTACAACTACACTGAAGGGATTAGTGCTTTGTTCTAGGGTTTCCCACTGTGCCTCGTAGTCCAATAGTTTCGCGATGGGAAACTCTAAACTCACCCGACATCCCCCTAATACATACTCGTAACTTGAAGGACGCCAATTTGCTTCTTCGTCCGCTAAAACCGCTAAGCTAATGACTTGCTTTTTATGGCGATCAAACAAACGATAATTGTATGTGTACATCCGTTGAGCAAAATCTTTCTCATATTGTCCTTGGACTTCGACATGAACTAATACCCAGGCTTCTTTGCCATCAAGTAGCCAAACTTTTGCTACTTTATCAACCAAACGTCGCCCAATTTCTGCATCCGGTTCTAGCTGCTGCAATTCTTGGTCTAAAAATTCGGGACGGCGTGTCCAGTCAATGACAGAATAAGCGTGAGGGAAAAAGAATTCTAAAAACTGAGGAAAGAAGCTTTCGATAATTTCTTTCCAAGGACTATCGTAATCTGTACGTTGTTCGGTCATACATCGATTCTGGCGTCAGCTGTGTTAAAACAAGAAGTAGCGTTGCGCCATTGGTAAAATCGTTGCAGGTTCGCAAGTTAATAACTCTCCGTCTGCCCTTACTTCATAGGTTTCCGGATCGACTTCAATATGTGGAAGCGCATCGTTGAGCTTCATATCCCGCTTACTTAACTGGCGCGTTCCGGAAACTGCGATCACTGTTTTTTGCAAACCAAGCTGACTCGGAATTTCTCTTGTCTTAGCTGCTTGAGAGACAAAAGTTAACGAGGTAGCATGACGCGCACCTGCAAAACTGCCAAACATTGGGCGCATATGCACTGGTTGTGGTGTAGGAATACTAGCATTAGCATCCCCCATCTGCGACCAAGCAATCATCCCTCCCTTAACGACGATCTCTGGTTTTACACCAAAAAACGCCGGACGCCACAAGCACAAATCTGCCAGTTTACCCTCTTCCACAGAACCTACGTACTGAGAAATACCATGAGTAATGGCTGGATTAATCGTGTACTTTGCTACATATCGTTTAGCCCGAAAATTATCATTATCCGTCACATCCGTTGCTAATCCTTTAGTCCCACGCTGCACTTTCATTTTATGTGCAGTTTGCCAAGTGCGAATAATCACCTCACCGACTCGTCCCATCGCTTGGGAATCGGAAGAAATCATGCTAAACGCACCCAAGTCGTGCAAAATATCCTCAGCCGCGATTGTTTCCCGACGAATACGCGATTCAGCAAAAGCGACATCCTCTGCAATTCCCGGATCGAGGTGATGGCAAACCATCAGCATATCCAGATGTTCATCCAAAGTATTGAGGGTGTAAGGACGTGTGGGGTTAGTGGAAGATGGTAATACACAAGGCGTACCGCAAACTTTAATGATGTCTGGTGCATGACCTCCGCCTGCCCCTTCGGTATGGTATGTATGGATGACACGATTTTTGAAAGCGCCTATGGTATCTTCCACGAATCCGGCTTCATTCAAAGTATCGGTATGAATGGCTACCTGTACATCATATTCATCAGCTACACTCAGACAAGTATCAATCGCTGCTGGCGTAGTGCCCCAATCTTCGTGCAGTTTTAAGCCAATCGCACCCGCTTCCACTTGTTCTACAAGTCCTTGAGGTTGACCACTATTCCCTTTACCCAAGAATCCCAGGTTCACCGGGAAAGCATCAGCGGCTTGTAACATTCGGTAAATATTCCAGGGCCCAGGCGTACAAGTTGTAGCATTTGTACCTGCTGCAGGACCAGTACCCCCACCAATCATTGTGGTAACGCCAGATGCGATCGCCACTTCAATCTGTTGGGGACAGATAAAGTGAATGTGAGTATCGATGCCGCCTGCAGTGAGAATCATTCCTTCTCCCGCAATAACTTCGGTACCAGGACCAATAATAATATTTACGTTGTCTTGAATATAAGGATTTCCGGCTTTACCAATTTTGAAAATATTGCCGTCTTTAATACCAATATCAGCTTTGACAACACCCCACCAATCAAGAATTAAAGCGTTGGTAATGACTAGATCGACGGCACCATCAGCGTTGGAAATCGGGGACTGTCCCATGCCGTCGCGAATGACTTTACCGCCACCAAATTTTACTTCATCGCCGTAAGTTGTAAAGTCTTGTTCTACTTCGATAAATAATTCTGTATCTGCTAGTCGGATGCGATCGCCTACTGTCGGACCAAAAGTTTCTGCATAGGCGTGGCGATCCATTTTGTAACTCATGTTTAACTCCTGAAGAATTTTTGAACCGCCAAGGGGAGAGAGTTTTATTAAGGATCTAATTTTCCGTTTATTTTGGCGTTGAAGCCGTAGACTTGGCGAGTGCCGACGAGGGAGACGAGTGTAACTTCCTTTTCGTCGCCTGGTTCAAAGCGGACTGCGGTTCCTGCAGGAATATCAAGGCGCATTCCTCGCGCTTGTTCTCGCTCAAAGTTTAATGCTGAGTTGACTTCGTAGAAGTGAAAGTGGGAACCAATTTGTATTGGGCGATCGCCTGTATTTGACACCCGCAACTTCACAATAGGACGATCTGCATTTAACTCTATTTCCCCTTGCCGAACTATATATTCTCCTGGAATCATAACTTTTTTGCACCTTTGCTACGGACAGATTCTTCCCTTGGGAAACACTTGGACGTACTGTCCTTGTCTTTGCGTGAGTTTTATCTAATCGGATTATGTACTGTCACCAACTTCGTTCCATCTGGAAAAGTTGCTTCTACCTGCACGTCATGCACCATTTCTGGCACACCTTCCATCACATCATTCTCTGTTAACAGCGTTGTACCGTAACTCATTAACTCAGCGACTGTTTGTCCATCTCTTGCACCTTCTAAAATGGCAGCAGAAATATACGCCACTGCTTCGGGATAATTCAGTTTCAATCCTCTTTGCTTGCGCTTCTCTGCTAACAACGCAGCAGTGAAAATCAACAGTTTATCTTTCTCCTGCGGGGTGAGTTGCATGCTTTTTCTTCTTCCTTTCTTGCCCTTCCTTGCCTTTGCGGTTCAAATTTGCCAAACTCTCGGTACGCAATGAGAACGAACCAAAAATAATTGACGCAGTAACTGCCAAACACTAATAAACCAGTTTCTCACTTCTTGCGTCTGTGAACCACGATATCGACACAATAATCCATGTTCTAGACGAGTCACGCCTGCTTCTCCTTCCCCATGCCATAGTGAAAGTGCTTTTTCGACTATGGACGATGAAATCGGTTGCCCTACCCAAACTAGACTACCAACAATTGGTTTTCCAAATAAGCCATGGGGACTGTGAAAAACCTCTTCGCTGCCTGGTAACCATTGCCGATCAATCCACAAAGGAATGCCTTGCTGCCAAATTTCGGTGTGCGATCGCCACTCTCCAAGTAAAAATTTTTCTCCTCTAGCGCTGCGACCAAATCGGGTAATTTCCCAGCCCAACCAGCAAGACCCCGTTGCTAATTCTACCCGTAAATCTTGTCGATAAATTGCACCGTTAAAAACTATTGTTTCTTGAGGTAACCACTCCAAACAAGCACCCTCCGCAACGTGGACTTCGATATTTTGTCTTGCTTGAGTGCCCTTACTCCGATAAATCTTACTTGCTGCTGCTGTCGTGATTAATGCTTGGGCGTTGGGTTGGAGGTGAAAGTTGGACGAGAGGCGATCTCCACCCACGACTCCTCCTGCTGTGTGTAAAATCACGCTATGGCAAACTTCTTGCCCTTCCGGATAAAATGGGCGTTGCACTTTTAGCGGTGCTTGATTTTGATTGTGAATGAGTGCTGTTTTACCTTGATTGTGGGCGTACACCAAGTGAAGTTTGCCATGCCAGTTCGATAATGGGACTTCTGCCAAAGATTGACTCACCGCTTTTTCTATCGTTTTTTAGCTTAACTGAATGAGCGAACTAACCGTTATAATGCAGGGTAAGCAAGATGAACGCTAGTGCAGTAAGCCAAATACACAAAACCAAGGCGATCGCACTCGCCTTGATACAAATCTTGCAAACTCTCAATGAGTTGCTGCTGAGCCACTCCTTCACGAGGAATGTGGGAAGAACTCATTGCCCGACTAATAAGTCCAGTTAAATCTAACTTTTGACTGTTGACAAAAGTAGACGAGCGAACATCAATAAAATGAGTCGTTGCGAATAGTGGTTCAAGCGACTTTATCCGTGACTCACTTGAAGGGTTATTGGATGCTTCGCGTATCAACCGACTATATTGAGCAGTAAACTCGTCATCTTCATCCGGGTTGTTCCACACCAAGGCTAACAGTCCTGAGGATTTTAAAATGCGGCGGAATTCTGACAAGGTTGGTTCGGGTTTAAACCAGTGAAAAGCTTGAAAACAGGTGACTAAGTCAACTGATGCATCAGGGAGGTGAGTAGCTTCCGCCGTTCCATCGCGAAATTCCACACTTGGTGATAATTCCGCAGCTTCTCTCATCGCCATGTTTGGTTCAATACCAATTACCCTCACTCCGCGTTCCGCTAACAACCGCGAAGAAATTCCCGTACCCGCACCAATATCTGCTGCTACAAGTTGTAAGGAGGGAGATAAGCCTGACAAAATAAAGTCAATTGCTGCACTTGGATAGCTTGGTCGAGACTTCACATAATCCCCTGCTCTGTCAGAAAATCGAGTTAGCGGGTTGAGTGCGTGTAGGGATGTGGGTTCGGGGTTAGTTTGAGTCACCTTGAGTATACTTGAAAGAATGTTTTATGATGAAGACAAAAGATTTTGCCACATTACTACTTTCAGTCTTGTGTTTAAGTAAAGAATGGAAACAATAATTAACCTACATATTGAAAGATTGCCAGAAGGCATTTACTTAGCAACATCTGATGAGCTTCAAGGTTTAGTCGCCCAAGGACGAACAATTGCCGAAACCCTTGAAATTGCTCGTGATGTAGCACGCAAGCTCTTAGAAGCACAATCTCAGAATCACCTCTCTTCTTCTTTCTTTTCTTGGCTTCCTTGGCGTCTTAGCGGTTTTTTATAATTCATT
Organism: Rhizonema sp. PD38; assembly: GCA_029379285.1. Lineage (GTDB taxonomy): Bacteria > Cyanobacteriota > Cyanobacteriia > Cyanobacteriales > Nostocaceae > Rhizonema. Next base: position 9,927 of record JAQYWP010000061.1, on the reverse strand, counting down.
TATTAAAGGCTGTAGTGCTTTTAAAATAAAGATTTTTGTCTACGTATTTTCTCTCGAATGATTTTGGATGGCTCTATTTTTCCGTCCATTTAATGAAAAGGCGGGCAGATAGCCCGCCTTCATCTCATTTTAACTCACGAAATCTTAGTAATCGAAGTCACCGCCACCCATGCCAGCACCAGCGCCAGCAGCAGCATTATCCTTCGGCTCAGGCTTATCAACCACGATACACTCAGTGGTCAACACCATACCAGCGATAGATGCAGCATTTTGCAGAGCGGAACGAGTCACTTTGGCAGGGTCAACAATACCAGCAGCCAATAAATCAACGAATTCATTGGTTGCAGCATTGTAGCCAGTGTTGAACTCCTTCTCTTTCACTCGCTCAGCGATAACAGCACCATTCTGACCAGCATTTTCAGCAATCCGCTTTAGAGGAGCTGGTAAGGCACGAGCAACGATCAACGCACCAATCAACTCTTCATTCTTAAGATTGCTAGTTGCCCATGTTTCTAACTCAGGAGCCAAGTGAGCCAGAGTTGTACCACCACCAGGAACGATACCTTCTTCTACCGCAGCCTTGGTAGCGTTGATAGCGTCTTCCAGACGCAACTTCTTATCCTTCATTTCGGTTTCGGTTGCAGCACCCACCTTGATTACTGCAACACCGCCGGCTAACTTAGCCAGACGTTCTTGCAGCTTCTCTTTGTCGTAGGAAGATTCTGTTTCATCCATCTGACGGCGGATTTGTTCGCAACGAGCCTTAACATTGGCTTCGTTACCTTCAGCAACAATGGTGGTATTGTCCTTGGTGATGGTGATGCGGCGGGCTTTACCCAGCATATCCAGCTTGGTACTATCCAGCTTTAAACCAGCATCTTCGGTGATCAACTGACCATCGGTGAGGACGGCAATATCTTCCAGCATTGCTTTGCGGCGATCGCCAAATCCAGGAGCCTTAACAGCAGCAACATTCAGTACACCGCGCAGGCGGTTCACAACCAAGGTTGCCAAAGCTTCTTTCTCGATGTCCTCGGCAATAATGACCAAGGGACGACCAGCACGAGCAACTTGCTCCAATACTGGTACAAGGTCTTGAACCAGAGCGATTTTTTTATCTGTCAACAGAATGAAAGGCTCATCATAGACAGCTTCCATCCGCTCGGGATCGGTGGCGAAGTAAGGAGAGATGTAGCCTTTGTCAAAGCGCATCCCTTCTGTGATTTCCAACTCGGTGGTCATGGACTTCCCTTCTTCTAAGGAAATCACACCCTCTTTACCAACCTTATCCATTGCTTGGGCAATCATCTGACCGACTTCTTCGTCGTTACCAGATGAGATAGCGCCAACCTGAGCAATAGCTTTGGAATCTTCTACGGGACGAGCGTGTTCGGCGATTTTCTCTACCAAGAAGTTGATACCTTTGTCAATACCACGCTTTAACTCAATGGCATTAGCACCTGCGGCAACGTTCCGCAAGCCTTCTTTCACCATTGCATGAGCCAAAACAGTAGCAGTTGTGGTGCCATCACCAGCCGCATCGTTGGTCTTAGATGCCGCTTGACGAATTAAAGCAACACCTGTGTTTTCAACATGGTCTTCTAATTCAATCTCTTTAGCAATGGTCACACCATCGTTAATGATTTGCGGTGCGCCAAATTTTTTCTCTAGTACCACGTTACGACCTTTAGGACCAAGGGTAACACCAACAGCCTCAGCCAAGATATCCATACCTCTTTCTAAGGCACGACGAGCGTTCTCGTTGTAGATAATGCGCTTTGCCATAGTTTTTGACGATTCTGTGAATTGGTAAGTGTTAATTGCTAATTGCTAATTGCTAATCGTTAACTAGTTCACGATTGCTAAAATGTCTTTTTCTGAAAGAAGTACGTACTCGTCGGTACCCAGTTTGATATCTGTTCCAGCGTACTTGGAGTAGAGAACTTTCTCTCCTACCTTCACTTCTAACGCCTGACGATTTCCGTCATCTTTGACCTTGCCTTCACCGACTGCAACGACTTCGCCTACTTGGGGCTTTTCTTTAGCTGTGTCGGGCAAATATAAACCACCTGCGGTCTTTTCTTCAGAGGCACTCACTTTCACGAAGACGCGATCGCCTAAAGGTTTTACTGTCGAAACGCTTAGAGATACAGCTGCCATACAAAATTCTTGCCCTTTTAGCACTCTCAACTCCTGAGTGCTAATGTAACTAACAGCAGTATGTGATGGCAACGTAATCTGTTGTACGGGTTCCCGAACTTAGCCCGCATTCAACCTGAGTAAAAGTACTCAGTAAATTCCGCCTTCTCTTTTTGTTTCTAACGTTACGAATAATTTTTTATAGTCAAGATTGTTTGCAAAGCTGAAAAATTCTTATGGAACTGTATTTGAGGATCTGCAATATACGTAACAATACAGTGATGAGGTCTAGCCTTAAAATGCCAAAGACTACCAAACATCCAGGGAGTAGTGCCACAAGTCATTGTAGAAAAACTTGATTGACTTGCAAAAATCAGAGCAACACGTTTTTATTTGTGCTAGACGGACACTTGCTATATGCAGCTCAAAACAAGCTAATCTGGAATCTTGGGAATACTTGAAAAAGAGAATCAAAGACGCTCGACTCGATTTTTAAACAAGACAACGATCTCGTTGAATCTACAGGCTCAAAGCCAACTGCTTGCGAGTTTGTTGTTATGGACCGATAATGGTAGTTTATCCGGATGGGGTCTGGTATCGCCAAGCAACCCCGGAATTAATAGAATGGATGATCCAAGAACACTTGATAGGCAACAAGGTAGTACAAGAATATGCATTTTTAACTCATACTTTGCCAGAAACTTCCCTAGTTTCTTGTGAACAACTGATAAAGGCTTAAAATCCAGAGGATATTGGAAAGCAGTAAGGAAATGAAAGTGCGGGTTGGTTTTTCATCAGGAGCATCTTAAGCCAATATTTGCTTGTTAACCTAAAGGATTATTATTTCTTGAGCGTTTTTTCACCCGCACTTTTCAAAGCGATATATAATAACGCATTATAAATACTGCTGCTCTACGTATCCTTACTGGACTTTTGCCATTGATGATATGGTATGTAGTTTCAAAGAAAGTGAGCGCGGCTTTTGAAACTTCCATGAACCAAAGGCAAGTTTAAGTGGGAAAAAAGTACAACATCTCAATAATCCACTATAAAGGATAACCATTCAAGACCTTGATGGACCGAAGCGCGACAAGTGCTACTGCTATGAAAGAACCCAGCATGAAAGAACACAAACGACTTCTGCTTATTGATGATGACCCTAACCTCATCTTGCTGGTGAAGGACTACTTAGAATTTCGCGGATATGAAGTCATTACTGCCGAAAATGGTCGAGAAGCACTGGAAATTTTAGAGCAGGATGTTCCAGACATGATCATTTGTGACGTGATGATGCCAGAAATGGACGGATATACTTTTGTAGAACAAGTTCGGCAAAACGAACGTACAGGCTGGATTCCCGTTCTCTTCCTTTCTGCTAAGGGACAAAGTGCAGACCGAGTCAAAGGTTTGAACAAAGGTGCTGATGTCTATATGGTGAAGCCCTTTGAACCAGAGGAATTGGTAGCGCAAGTAGAATCTTCTCTCAAGCAAACCATTCGCTGGAAAGAACACCAATCAAAAGGAGGGGAAAACGGTTCCCGAATTCAGGTTCCCTTTGATGTGCAGTTAACCCCAACAGAACTGAAAGTCGTGCAGTTCGTGGCTAGGGGCTTAGCTAACAGGGAAATTGCTGAAGAATTAAATGTTAGTCAGCGCACGGTTGAAAGCCATGTGTCTAACATGTTAGGCAAAACTAATCTCCATAATCGCACCGAACTGGCACGGTGGGCGATTGAAAATCAAATGGCATAAATACAGTCCTGAGTGCTGAGGAGCCTGCGCCGGGCAACAGAGAAGTCGTAAGGAGGAGCCAGTGCTGTAGGAGGTGAGACCCAGTGCTGCGGGAGGGTTTCCCTCCGCAGGCATCTGGGGAACCCGAAGGGGTTAGCCCGCTCTCACGGCATCTGGCATTGGTTTCCCTCCGGGCGAACTACGTTCGGTTCCCCAACGCAGGATAAGAGCGTTGCTGAGTTGTCGAAAGTTTTGAATTCAAAACTTTCGACAACTCAGTACTCAGACTTCTTCCAACTCGCTCAGGACTCAGGACTCAGGACTCAGGACTGTATTTACCATCCATCTTCTTCACCGGTGGAGAAGTGCCAAATTTCTAAATTCAGTTCATTTAGGTAGATTAAGGCGCTTTCAATATTAGAGGCTGTTCCTCGTAGTTCCAACTCAAAGCAACCACCAGAAGGCAAGTCGGCACTAAGTCTTGCAGCAGTAATATTGACTATAACTTCATAGTGAGAAACTAGTCGTGAAATGACTGGTTCGCCATGCAAATTCTTGGGAATGCAAACTCGGATGCGAGTTTGCGTATGTCGATTATCTCGCTGGGTGGTAGATTTGACCTGTTTACTTGGAATTGTCATAGTTGCTTCCTATTCAGTTTCAGGAATTTAGGTTTGACCTGCCATGCCACAATTTCCTTGTAGGACTAACTTCACTCATGTCATAGTAGCTAGCAAGACAGTAGTTATATGATGTCCGCTCAATTAACCTTAATTCTAGAAGAACTCCTCCCTGCCTTCCTCAGCTCTTTGTCTTCCCTCTCCGCGAGCGCTTAGGGGTTGGGGAGCCAACGCGCATGGAGCGTTTTCCCACGCTCAGGCGAGGAGCGTAGTGGGGTTCTTTTCCGCGTGGGTGATTCAACGGACATGATATTAGCACTCTGGATGCGGAAATAGAGATATTATTCAAAGCTATAGTTAGAAAGCTTTGAATCGAGGGTTTTTGAAATTTGGAGAAGTCCTTCTGCTTTATAATGAGCTTCTGTGCTAAATTCTGAGGTTCTGCTCTTGGTAGCAATCTATTGTCTCTATCGCACTTTGCCAAAGAAAAATGTTGTAGTACATTCTATTAAAAATCTTTACTTTTTTAGTACGGTTTACTTATAAAGATGCCGTATTTTGCTTAAAATTTAACATGGTTAATGGCGTTTTGCAATTGATAGGACCCAGCTTTAGACTTGCCTTTATCTGGGTTCTACAAACTCACGTCTTATAAAAAAACGCAGAATATAACTGCTTCAAGGATCTCACCAACGATGAGCTATCTTTTCTCAGGAGTGGTTGGTCGTTGTTCCGGGCGAATTGATACCGGAATTGTTTGGCTACTACGCTAAGTTCTGCGGTGGTAACTTGCCCCGATACTTTGGCTTTCATACGCCCTGCTATAAACTCGAGTACATGCTGCTGGGGTATCGGGAAGAACACTCAAGATCAACACTCCTTCAATTTCAGGGACTTTGAAGCCGATATTCGGCTTTATGTTCATTTGTTGAGCAGTTTTGGGAGTGAGCGTCACCATTTGAATTCCTAAGTAGGAACATTGTGTTTGTTGAGAAGGTACTGGTTTGGCAGTTGCATGAGGAGTCGGAGATGTTAATTGCGGGCTGGGAGTTTCCGCAATCGCGGCCGTCGTCACTGCGCCTGACCTAGATGTCAGGAAAAAAGCTACAGGTAACGATCAAGACAAGCTTCATAATATTGCTTGACCTTCAAAAAATCTTCGGTGTCAATCTAAATGTTGGCTCTCCATTAAGAAAGCAAGGGGAGCGGTTTCACTTTTAGCAACATCAAATTTATCTCAAGTTGCAACTGTTAACCTTGACAAAGAAATCAGTTTTTAGACGTGAGAGATGCAATTGTGACTGCGTCTTGAAGAGTACCCTTTTCTTATGTACAGATTTCTTATATACAGAACTCATGTGTTTACGTTATGAAATTCTGAATCATGACTCAATACCGAGATCCGAGATTAGAACTCAACATTCTGCGGTGTGCGTGGAAAGGGAATCACATCGCGGATATTTCCCATGCCTGTCATAAACTGTACAAGTCGTTCAAAACCCAGTCCAAAACCAGCATGGGGAACAGTACCGTAGCGACGCAAATCGAGGTACCACCACAAATCTTCTGTCTTCAGCCCTTGATCTGTGATGCGGCGTTCGAGCACTTCAAGACGTTCTTCGCGCTGGGAACCACCAATAATTTCACCAATCTTGGGCGCAAGAATATCCATTGCGCGGACAGTGTTTTCATCCTCGTTCAAGCGCATGTAAAATGCTTTGATTTGGGCTGGGTAATCAGTGACGATCGCAGGCTTGTGGAAAAGTTGTTCGCAAAGATAGCGTTCGTGTTCTGACTGCAAGTCCAAACCCCAACTTACAGGATATTCAAACTTGACGTTGGCTTTTTCCAATAGGGTGATCGCCTTGGTGTAAGTTATGCGCTCGAATTGATTGTTAATAATGTTCTCCGCTGTGGCCAACACGGTATTATCAATCCGCTGATTGAAAAATTCTATATCTTCTGAGCAATTTTCCATCACATATTGGAAAATGTGCTTGAGAAACGCTTCCGCTAAATCCATATTTCCTTGAAGATTGCAGAACGCCATTTCTGGTTCTACCATCCAAAATTCTGCTAAGTGGCGAGAGGTGTTAGAGTTTTCCGCACGAAAGGTAGGACCAAAAGTGTAGACGTTAGCGAACGCCATCGCCATGACTTCTGCTTCTAACTGACCGCTTACTGTCAAATATGTCGGTCTACCAAAAAAGTCTTTACTATAATCTACAGATTGGGTTTCCGTGTGCGGAACATCTTTGAGATTTAAACTGGTCACACTGAACAGTTCTCCTGCACCCTCACAGTCGCTGGCGGTGATAATGGGAGTCTGCACCCACAAAAAGCCTCTTTCTTGAAAGAATTGGTGGATTGCGTTTGCACAGGCGTTTCTGACGCGAAAAACTGCACCAAAGGAATTGGTACGCGATCGCAAATGTCCTATCGTTCGCAAAAACTCAAAGGAATGGCGTTTCTTTTGTAGAGGGTAAGTTTCAGGATCGGCTTCTCCGCAAACTTTCACCTTTTCTGCTTTCAACTCAACTCGTTGCCCTTTACCAACAGATGCCACCAGTACCCCAGCAACTTCCACAGAAGCACCTGTATTGAGTTTTTTCAAGATCTTGTCGTATTCTGGCAAATCTTGATCGAGGATAACCTGCAAATTAGCCAAGGATGAGCCGTCGTTAACTTCAATAAAAGTAAAATCTTTTAACTCCCGTTTCGTGCGAACCCAACCTTGAACTATCAGCGACTCATCAGGTTGACCACTCCGCAATATTTCTACAATCCGTCGAGTTACCATACTATCCAGCACTAGACTTTAATATCCAGCCTATGATAACGCCCAATCCGCCAAAACGGACGGCTTGCCAAAAAGGTTCCTTAAGGCTTCCCCAAGAAAATAACTGACTTTCTAGGTTCAGTTCTAGCACTTCTAACTGCTGTTTAATTTGCCTGAGTTCCGCATTAATTTCTGGAGTCTGGTATTTCTTCTGCTGATTCAGTTGTTTGTGGCGCTGTTGTAATTCTGCTTGAGATGACTTGTCACGTTGTACTTGAGTGTAGCGTTCTTTCAATGTGACTAGTGATCGCTCTACAATCAAAAATTCTTGCTCAAAATCTCTGTCAAGATTTTCTTCTGGTTCTTTTGATGAATTGCTCGGATTTTGCGGCGGCTTCATTTTTAAGTAGTACAGTAAGATTAAAGGCTTTTAGCACTTCATTGGCGCTAAAGCTATGTCAACGTTATTTTTCCCTCTAGTTATGTCTCAATCAACCCAAGTGCCTAAAATCAGTCAAATGAGCGAATTTAGTACTCTAGAATTAGCCCAAGCTCTTATGGAGAGGTTGAGTATCTCTCCCAACGATTGGCATCGCCTCAAGTCTAACCGCAAAGTTCGCGCTAGCGAGCAAACCGCAGCGGCCCTTGTGTTTCTTCTCAAAGATGAACCGCTTGAAGCCTTACAAAGACTTCAACAAGCAACTGGTTGGTTAGACCGTTCTCTTTGTGCACCACCCTGCCCGACTCATGGACACAAGGGTGAGTAGGAATTGTGAGTTGTTCGTTGTCAAAAACTTCTCCTATCACCCCCCTAATTAGCGTCTTAAAGCTAATCTTGGTCGATTCTCTAATTGTTTACATAGCCTTAATTCTGTACCTCTTCTATTCCACTCAACCCGATCAAAGATTTGGTGGAGGATACATAAACCACGGCCGCTTTCTGCTTCATCCGGCGGTAAATATTCTGTTGGATCAGGATCTCCTTCTAAAGTTGAGCGATTAAAACCACCACCTTGGTCTGATATTATCCACCAATATTGAGTATCTATTAAAGAGAAACGAACTATGACTCTTTTACCTGGATCGAGATTATTACCGTGTTTAGCTGCGTTAACTAAGGCTTCTTGAAGTCCTAGCCGCAGTTCGGCTTGCAATTTCCGTGGAATCTCTGCCAACAGTAAGTCTAAAATTGGACAGAGATATAGAGTTGAGGCAAAAGTAATTGTGCCCCAATTACGTGTAACTGGACGGAGGGAAATAGTTATCACAAGAGAAACCCCATAGCTTCCGCACGTTAGCTAGGCATCAGTTTGCTGTAACAGGCACCCTGCGAAGAATTGAGGTGGTCGTGTTGCCTTCAAACTTGCGTCTTCAGATGTAAGCATTCTTCTATTGTGCCTTTATTGCTCAACAAGAAAGTCTTAGCAGTAGACTTTTTTTGCTACTGCTGAACCCTTACAAGTCATGCTTGGGCACTATTGTTCCAAATCGTAGAGCTAAATGCTTACTTTAAGAACTAAATTTTCAAAATGTTAAGGAGCATCGACTTTAACTTTATAATATCGAATTGCTTCCATATAACTTAAATTCAATGAAGCTACTATAGCAATTAGCAACTAAGAAGATGCTTTCAATTTAAAAGAGTATGAAAATACTCTTTCTTATACTAATTTGCTAATCGAGAAACTCAATAAATATATTTGAGTAACGCATGCAACTTCAATTGTTTACTTAATAGGGAACTATACTTTTATCTTAAACCAATTTTAGCATTTTTACTATGTGTTCGACTAGAAATTTTTGGGTTGAGTTTTTATAAACGACTGATACTCGCTCTGTTGAGTGAGTAGTAAGGACGAGAGCTAAAAGCAATTGACTTCTCCAATTATGTTGGAGAAGAAGTCTCAAAACGAGCGTCAATGAGCGCAATGTCCCCTCGCTGGGAGTGTTCACAGACGACGTTCCAGAAAAGCTGCGGCTTCAACATGAGCTGTTTGGGGGAAAAAATCAGCAGGCTGTACCCGTGTGATACTATATACTCCGTTTTCACAAAGTAATTTTAAGTCACGGGCAAGGGTGGCAACTTTACAACTTACGTAAACGATTTTCTGCGGAAGCGATCGCAACAAAGTTTCGATCACGACGCGATCGCAACCCTTACGAGGTGGATCTAGCAAAACAATATCCGGCACTATTTCCATCTGAGGTAGTAACTTTTCCACCGATCCAGTCATAAAATTTACATTATTAATCTGATTATTTTGGGCATTTAAAATCGCCAGTTCCACTGCTTCTGGTTGCAGTTCTAACCCTGTGGCTTGCCTGACTTGTTTCGCCAGTGGTAAAGTTAACGTCCCAATTCCACAGTAAGTATCAAGGAGTACTTCACTCCCTTGTAAATTCAGTTCTGACTGAATGACCTCTAACAATGCCTCTGCTGTCTCTGTATAAACTTGAAAAAACGTATCTGGTCCCACCTGAAAATCCAGTCCGGCAAATTTTTCTCGCAGGTAGGGAAGTCCGGCAATGCAACGTGTTTGGGAACCAAAAATAGTATTGGTACGCTCCTGATTGCGGTTTAAAGACACTCCTACCAAGTGGGGATAGCGATTTAACCAATCTTGTGCTTGATCTTGAATCCTAGGTAAATTCCAGTCC
>JAQYWP010000609.1 GCA_029379285.1 Rhizonema sp. PD38 | reverse complement strand
ATGGTATAGTAGTGGTAACAACTCATTTATATGATGGACGAAAAAGCTTACCATTAGATATAGAATTATATTTGCACGCCAATTCTTTACCATCTGGCAAAGAAGATCCAGAATTTGAGAAAAAAACTGAATTGGCGCTCAAGTTAATAGATAGAACATTGTCGAGAAAATATCAACCGGGAATTGTACTTATAGATGCTGGATATGGAAATAATACATCTTTTTTATTAGAGTTAGAGAATCGTCAATTGAAATATTTAGGAGGAATCGCCAAAAATAGAAAAGTAACTATTAATATCTCAGAAAATGTTAAACAAACAATTAGAATAGATGAATTAGCACAAAGCATACCTGAAGAGGCTTTTACAGAGATTCAATTAAACTTAGATAAACCTAGGACAGTATGGGTAGTGACTAGAGAAGTAGAAATATCACAACTGAAAGGAAAGCGAAATATTGCTATCGTTATGAACGCGAAGACTTTCTCTCATGCCACTGATATAGACTATTTTATTACTAATGTCTCTACATCGATTGTCACACCAGAATGGATAGTTAATACCTATTCTCAAAGAAATTGGGTGGAAGTTTTTTATAGAGAAGCCAAAGGATGGTTAGGGTTAAAAGAATATCAAGTTCGAGATAAGAGAAGTCTGTTTCGACATTTTATCTTGGTTTTCTGTGCTTATACTTTTATTCTTTGGCATCAGATGACTGGGGGTCTGAGACGAAGGTGGGCCTCTAAACCTTTGAACACTTTTACTGAAGCTTTAGAGGCTTTTAGAACAGCTATGTCTTTTCGATTTTTTGAGTGGTTGACCCATAATCGTGACGTATTCGCCGCTTATAAAGCCAGTTTGGGCTTTATCTAGGCTTAATTTTTGTTTAAGTCCCGCTAATCACAAATTAGCAAATGCTATCTCAAACAACTGTTTTTATGAAATTCGTAGGCAATTAGTTTACAAACAAGATTTTTATGGAACTAAAGTCGAACTCGTAGATAGATTTTATCCCAGTTCTAAAAAATGTTCTCAATGTGGACATGTTCAGCCTATGAAATTATCGGATAGGATTTTAATTGTCAAAATTGTGGGCATTCTCAGGATAGAGATGAGAATGCGGCGGATAATTTACTCAATGCTCCAAATAATGTAGTACGGTTGGCTAGACCGGAAAATAAAGCCTGTGGATTGGAAGGAGCCGACTCCCCAAGTTGAAGCAGGAAATCAGCATTAAACTAAGTTTAACTAAGTTTAGGTAAGTCTTTTGTAGCAGCTAGTAACCTACTTCAATCAATTGAACTCGTCAGGTATGACAGCCGTTCTCAAAGAATAGTGATGTTGATTGGAAAAACAATACAGATAGAGATACTTTCAAATGGTGAGGTGATAATCGGATGACTCGACCAACTTATACAGAACTTACAGAAGCAGAGTTAAGAGAATATGTGAGACGCAATCCTGAAGATGAAGACGCTTTTCAGCACTATTTAAGCATAATTCGAGATAAACCAGGTCGTGTAGTGACTCGTACAGAAGAAGAGTTTGACGCAGAACTGCGTAAAAGGATAGCTCAAGAGAAAATTTAATATTTTTTTACTAACCTCCAAAACCTCTACAATCTGATGTGATTGTAGGGGTTTTGTTAATGATACAATCAAAAGTTATGTCAATAATTCTTCTGTGCGAAACAAAAGCTCTTGCGCCCTTATTAAAGTTTCATGGTTTCGGCTTTGATCAGATACTCAATCCGTCCGCGCAGCATTTCTGCTTTTGTAATTATGGTAATTTCCACCTCTGAATCTTTAACAGTATTTACCCTGGCAATAACATTTGTGTTTCCAGCGTAGAAATAGATTAGAGTATCAGTATCAAGCAAGTAGACTAGCGTTGCAATTACTCATTAACTTCAGAACGTCCTCTCGCTTGATAAATAGTTGTTCTCAATTCCGCAAGGGATGTGTCATCAGCAAAAGTTCCTGCTTGTTGAAGTAAAGTAGAACGACTACTTTGAGAACACAACCAGTCATCAATTGCGACCTTCAAAAACCTCCATTCGTTTTCGATTTTACGGCCTGGAAGTTTCCCCAGCAAGGCTTGACGTTGTAAAGTTTCTACCGACAAACGTAAATATTCTGAAACTTCTTCAAGGGTGATAACTTCTGGTAATGTAAATCGCTCCATAAGCCAACTCGCACAACGCCCTACTGAATACAGAATCCTAGCATATATCAGGGATTTGGAGTTTTCTGATGACTAATTTTCTCCTGCTGACTAGCAACAAGAGAAAATTACGCTTTTGCATACCTCGGCATACCCTCAGAGGTATATTAATGTGTCAGGAACAAAAGTCAGTATAATCATTTATGAAAAACCAAAAAAAACAGAAACAAATAGCACAAATTCTTCCTCTGTGGACATCTCGTGCTGTAGCTATATTTTTCTCCCTGGTTTTATTATCGGAGTCAACAGTCGCCAACGTCGGGGGTTATGGGTTGAAAATTGCACAGCAGACAGTATCTGCTCCGTCAGTTCCTTTAAGTCCAGATAAGCAACAGCGATATCAAGAGGAAGTCAAGTTATATCAAGAAGCACAGCAGTTAGAGAAAAAAGGGACTAAGGAAGGATATCAGCAAGCATTGGAGAAATATCAGCAAGCGTTGAAAATTGTCCAGGAAATAAAATTACGAGCAGAGCAAGCTAAAATATTGATGAATATTGGGGTAGTTAACTTTTTGCTCTCAGAATATCAACAAGCACTGGAGTTAGACAAGCAAGCATTAACCATCTGGCAAGAATTAAATCAACCTTTGTTTGAAGCAAATGTACTCAGTATGATTGGTGATGTATACAGCACCATGGGAAAACCGCAAGAAGCACTCGAATATTTGAAGCGAGCAGAGTCAAGCTTTCGTAAACAGAATCAATTTGCTTTTATAGCTATAACTTTATCCTATACTTCTAGGGCCTATCTGAGATTGGGCGACATGAAAAATGCTCTGAATTCCCTTAATCAGGCACTAGAAATTTATCGTAATACATTGAAGTATCCAGAGAAAGAAGCTCAAACTCTTAATTCCCTTGCTTTCCTATATTCTCAAATGGGTAAATCGGAAATAGCCTTTGAATATTACAATCAAGCTTTAAAGATTTACCGTGAAAGAAAAGATTTACTAGGACAAGCTGAAATCCTGAGAAATATTGGCTCTCTTCACTCAACATTGGGTGAACATGATTTAGCTCTGCAGTATTTAAATAAAGCCTTGGACATACAATCAACAAAAGATACATTAGTTAATCGAGCTTTAACTATTAAAGAGATTGCTTATGTTTATGGTTCACGAGGAGATTACAAAAAAGAAATTGACCACTACCAAAAAGCAAAGTTACTCTTCCATGAAGCTGGATCGACAAGCTTAGAATCTTTGATGATTGGCTCGATTATCAGTATCTATAGAAATTTTCTAGGTAATAACCAAAAAGCACTAGAATATACGGAAGAGGTACTTAAGCTTAACCGTAAAGCTGGGGATAATGATTATTATAAAGCATTCGAGGCTGCTAATCGTGCATTGGAATTATCTAAACAGCATACAGATTCTTTTCTAGAAACAGCTTCTCTTGAAATTATTGGTAGCATATACCTTGTAAAACAAGACTCTAAAAATGCTTTAAATAGTTATAATAAAGCTTTTAAAATTTATAATAAGGCAGAATTAAAAATTCAACAAGCTGAAACCTTAAACAAAATCAGTATTGCTTATGAGTTTGAAAAAGAATACCAACAAGCAATAAATACACTCAATGAAGAACTAAAACTACGACAGACTTTAAAAGATAGTACAGGTGAAGCTCAAGCACTTTACAATATCGCTATCAATCAACGCAAACTAGGAAACCTGGAAGCAGCACTTCTCAACATCGAAGAAGCAATTAAAATTGTCGAAAATATACGTGGGAACGTCAAAAGCCAAGATTTACGTACATCTTACTTTGCCACAGTCCAAAGCTACTACAAATTCAAAATCAACCTGTTGATGGAACTGGACAAAAAATCCCCATCCAAAGGATACGATGCCCAAGCAATTGAAACAAGCGAAGCTTCACGCGCTAGAGGGCTTGTAGAACTGTTAACTGAAGCTCGCGCAAATATTCGCAAAGGTTCAAATCCGGAACTATTAGCAGAAGAAAGCCGTTTACAAGCTTTAATTGATGGCAAAGAGAAAGTACGGTTTGAAATTGTCAACAGCGACAAAATCAAAAATCCCACATTCAAAAAAAATGCCGATAAATTGCAAACCGAAATCGATGAACTCCTCAGCCAACAAAAACAACTGGAAACTAAAATCCGCTCCAGTAGTTCTAAATACGCTAAGATAAAGTATCCCCAACCCCTGACATTACGGCAAATTCAACAGCAACTCGATAAAGACACCTTGCTGTTACAATATTCCTTGGGTAGCGATCGCAGCTTTTTATGGGTAGTTTCTCCCAATTCCCTTAACACCTACTCACTTCCCAAAAAGTCAGAGATAGATAAAAGCGCCATCAATTTATTTTGTTTAGTCAGCCAAAACAGTTCTAAACCACCTTCGGCTACAAATAAAGAAAACCCTTGTGCAGACATCAAAACTCGGCGAATTGACGAAGCTGCAGAGGAATTGAGTAAACTTGTCCTTGCGCCCGTAAAAGATAAATTGGCGAAAAAACGCTTAGTGATCGTTGCCGATGGTGCTTTGCAATACATTCCCTTTGCGGCGTTAGCTGATTTGAATTATCCACCCGCTCAGCATTCAAAATCTTCAACTAACAGCGAAACTCCACCAAACCAGAAAGATATTTCCTGTACAAAAACTGGTAGTATTCGTATTTGTCAAGACAATGACTCGCCACAGAACAAATTTGATTACCAACCATTATTTATCAACCATGAAATAGTCAATCTCCCTTCTGCTTCAACCATTGCCATCCAACGTCAAGAACTCGCCACTCGTTCATCAGCAGGCAAAAAAACCTTAGCTATTCTCGCCGATCCAGTATACAGCGCTAACGACGAGCGATTCAACAGTACCCGAAGTAAACAACTCAACAAACAACAAAATCAACAAGATTTCCTCAGTATAGAGCTAGAACGCTCTACCCTCAAACGTTCCGCCGATATTCTCAATCGTCAAGGCTGGAAACGACTTCCAGGAACTCGCAAAGAAGCTGATGCAATTTTAAACGTTTTCACTTCAATTCCTGTACCCGACTCCAACAGCCTACAAGTCTTCGATTTTGATGCTAACTATAACTGGGCTACCAGCAGTGCTTTAAATAAATTCCGGATCTTACACTTTGCTACCCACGGCTTTGTTAATGATGTAAATCCAGAATTATCGGGTATTGTTCTTTCCCTGGTAGATAAACAAGGTAAAGATATCAGGGGGTATCTGCGCTTAGGCGATTTATTTAACCTTGATTATCCCGCCGATTTGATTGTTCTGAGTGCCTGCGAAACTGGATTAGGTAAGGAAATCCAAGGTGAAGGATTGGTGGGATTGACAAGAGGACTAATGTATGCGGGTGCAGAGCGACTGGTAGTGTCGCTGTGGCAGGTTGATGATAAAGGAACAGCAGAGTTTATGCAAGAGTTTTACAAGCAAATGTTGCACTCAGATAAGCCAGCAAATGAAGCATTGCGGGCGACACAGTTGAA